>JAFGRS010000653.1 GCA_016935045.1 Lentisphaeria bacterium
CGCGCTCCCTCACCCCGAATCGGCGCTCCACTGCCGCAAGGGCAGTGGCGGCGGGAAGCGATTCGACGGATCTTGAAACAGCCCTGCCCTTCCCCCCTCGACCGCTGGCGCGCGCTCCGGCGTCGGGGTAGAGTGTTGCCCGGCCGCGTCCCGACGAAGAGGCGTTTTCTGGGCAGTTGTGTCGGTCCAAGGAGGAAGGCATGGTGACGCAGCGCAGAGGGTGGGGCAGTCTTTGCCGGTTGGCGGTGGCGGTCTTCTCGATTCTCTTCGGCCGGGCTGGAGCGGAGGCGGCACCGGGAGTCTACTCGTTCGTGGTTTTCGGCGACAACCAGTTCGCCACCGACAGTCCCACGTCCGGGGTTCCCGAGCGCATGGCCGTACCCGAGGTCATTCTGGCGCTGCAGCCGGAACTGATCCTGCACACGGGCGACCTCATGGACCATGGCCGCGACCCGGAGGCGTACGACCGCTTCGTCGAATACTACCGCACCATGCTGGACGCCATCCCGTTCTTCCCGACCATGGGCAATCACGACGCGGGCTACGAGGGCGTGCGCAACTACGGCCGCTTCCTCAAAACGCAGCTCCTCGAACGCAACGCCGCCGCCCATGGCCCGCGATACGCAGAGGAGTTCACGCTCTGGTACGACGAGGATACCACCGCCTATCCCACCCGGTTCGATGACCCCCGCGTGGCCGAGTTCCGCACGGTTGTGCCCAGCGGCGTGTGCTTCAAGACGTGCTATGCCTTCCGCTTCCGCAACGCGGTCTTCGTCTCCCTGGAACAGGGCACGCGCTGGTGGTCCAACACCCCCCTGCCGTGGCTCGAGAAGACCCTTCGCCGGGCCCGCGAGGATGCTTCCGTGGACCACATCTTCGTGATCATGCACCATCCCATGTACTCGTCCACCATGCTCGAGAATCCACCCAACCCGGCGCAGCCCGCCAAGGGCGAGTGCATCGCCCCGGTCCGCGTACTCTACGAAGAGCTGTTCCAACGCCACGACGTCACCATCGTGTTCAGCGGGCACGCCCACCTCTACGACCGCTTCTACGTCCCCGACGACGGCCATGCCACCCATGCCGAGACGCCTCCTACCACCTTTCCCCACGACGGAAAGGCCATTCACTACATCGTCACCGGCGGCGGGGGCGGCCCCCTGAACCGGGGAGGCTGGCAGACGGACAAGAGCAGCGCCTGTTTCCAGAACCGAATCCGCGCCTACCATGTGATCCAGGTGCAGGTAGACGGTCGCAAACTCACGCTCACCCCCTACCTGGTCAGCGGCGATGCCGCGAACCCGGCTCACCGGGCGTTCGAGACCTTCGTCATCGGGCCGTGACGGCAACCCCGCCGGACGCCGGGCAACAACGTTCCCGGCTCCCGTGCCAAGCGCGATGGCCCCATCCGGGAGCAGCCATGGACCGACCCTACCCGCCTCCACCCGCGCCTCCCCCCGAGAGCGAGTGGCACTTCGTCCAGGACCTGCAGTCGCCGCTGTGGACGAGCCATCCCTGGGTCCCCCGGCCACCCCTGGCGGAGGAGGCGGACCTCCGGCAGGGGCTGATGCTCGTACCGACGTTCGCGGACAGCGCCGGCCTCCTGACCACGGCCTACGAAGACGTGCGCCGGTTCGCCGCCGCGGGGGGCATCCCGTGGGAGCGCGGCTACCGCCTGTTGCTGCGGCTCGGGGGAGGTCTCGGCACGGAAGAGGCGTTCTGTCTTGTCGTGGGTGCCGAACACGGCATCCTCGAAGCGGATGACGCGGAGGGAATCCGCAGGGGGCTTTTCCACATTGAGGACCTCATGCTGAGGGCGGGCGGCGCCTTCCTGCCCCTGGGTACGACGGTGCGGCGCCCCTTTATCCGGCGGCGCATCTCGCGCTGTTTTTTCGGCCCCATCAAGCGGCCCCCCGCCCTGCGGGACGAGTTGCTGGACGACGTGGACTACTATCCGAACGGGTACCTCAACCGCCTGGCGCATGAGGGAGTCAACGGCCTCTGGCTGACGGTGGAATTCCGGGACCTCTGCCGGACCTCCATCACCCCGGAGTACGGCGCCTGCGCGGAACGTCGTTTTGCCAAGCTGCGGCGGACCGTCGAGCGCTGTCTGCGGCATGGCATCCGCATCTATGCCTTCTGCATCGAACCCAGGGCCTGGGATGAGCGGGACGCGCCGATTCTCCGCCTGCATCCCGAACTGGGTCCGCCGCCTCGCCCCGGGGAACGCCGGCTCTTCTGCCCGTTTTCCGCGCCGGCTCAGACCTATCTGCGGGAGGCCACGGCCTGCATCTTCCGGGCCGTTCCCGAACTCGGCGGTCTGATCACCATCAGCCACGGGGAGCGTCCGACCACCTGCCTCAGCGCCCTGGCGGCCACCGGCGAGGGACGCATCTCCTGTCCGGTCTGCCGCGACAAGCGTCCATGGGAGATTCTCCGCGCCACCTTGTCGGCCATGGAGGAGGGCATTCACGGCTCCGCGCCGGGCGCGGACCTGATCAGCTGGCTGTACATGCCCCAGCCGCAGGGCAATGCCAAGCCCACCCTCGCGGAGTGGGTGTACGAGATCCCGGAGCACATCCCGCCCGGGGTCGTGCTCCAGTTCAACTTCGAGTCCGGCGTGCGCAGGGAGGTCTTTGGCAGGGAGCTGGTGGGGGGAGACTACTGGCTCTCGAATCCCGGCCCCAGCGACCGCTTCGAGCGGGTTGCCGCGTCCGCCCGTTCCGCCGGCGTCGAGGTTTCGGCGAAGATCCAGACCGGCTGTTCGCACGAGCTGGCGACGGTACCCTTCGTCCCGATCCCGGGGATGATCTACCGCAAGTTCGCGGCCATGCGGCGGCTGGGCGTTTCGTCGGTGATGTTGTGCTGGTACTTCGGGAACTACCCGGGGGTGATGAACAAGGCGGCGGGGGAACTCTCCTTCGAGCCGTTTCCCGAGACGGAGGATGCGTTCCTGGAGGAGCTGGCCCGGCTCTGGTGGGGCAGGGCCGCGTCCCGGGTCGCACGGGCCTGGAAGCTCTTCGCCGAGGGATACGCGCACTACCCCCTCACCAACCTGTTTCAGTACTATGGTCCGGTTCACGATGGTCCCGTCTGGCCCCTGCACGCCGAACCGGCCGACCTGCCGTTGGCGCCAACCTGGCAATTGGCATCGAGCAGTACCCGCGAGCCCTGGCCGCCGAGCGGGGACCGCGTCGGAGAGGCCATCGGGGAGTCCCTCACCCTTGCCGAAGCCGTCGAGCTGTGCCGGCGCATGGCCGAGGGCTGGCGACGGGGCATGCGCATCCTGCGCCCGTTGCGCAAACGCTTCGCCGCCGACCGGGAGCGCCTCCGCGACATCGGCCTGGCCGAAACCATCGGCCTCCACCTCCGCAGCGCCTCCAACATTCTTCGCTTCTATGCCCTGCGCGAAGATCTGCCGCGAGCCCCGCTCGCGCACCGTGGGGAACTTGTCCGAACCATGTCCCGCCTGGCGAGGGAGGAACTGGCCGGCGGCGGACGCCTTCTGGCGCTCTACGAGGCGGATCCCCGACTCGGGTTCCACTCGGAAGCGGAGGGGTACAAGGTTTTCCCCGCCAAGATCCGCTGGCGCATGGAGCAGCTGCGGGATATCATCCGCAACACCCTCCCGGCTCTGTATCGGAGCGCGAGAAACGGCGAGCCTCCCTTCCGCGAGTACTCGGGACTCGTTCCCAGTGGTCCCCTGGCACAGAGCGTGCGGCGGGAAGGGCCCCGAAGGGACCTGCCCGACGGGGCGGACACCCTGCTCCCGGGGCTGGATGGGAAGACCTGCGGCATCGGCATGGGGGCCGACCCCGGCGCCTACCCCACGACCTGGGCCTGGGCACACGACGACGAGGGACTATGCCTGCACTTCCGCTGTCGGGAAGCGAAGGACAACGATGCCCCGGGGGGCACTCCCCCATCCTCCTTTCCCGTCTCTTCCTGGCGCGGTTTTCCGGCCCTTGCGGTGCGCATCGAGCCGCGCCGGCTGTGGCCTTGCCTCTGGTTTGCCGTTGCCGCCAACGGCCAGGTTTCCCGAGCCTGGAACGGCGACGGCCCCACGGCACGCGTGGTGCGGGATCAGGCTGGCTGGCGAGGCACGCTCTCCATCCCCTGGCGCCTGCTCGGGCGGACCGGGCCCGGCGACGGCCCCCTGCGATTGGATGTGCAACGAGCCATCCCCGGGCAAGGAACGATCGGCTGGATGCCGCAGCACCCCTGGACTCCCCGACTCTGCCTGGGCAGCGGGAATCCCGCCGATCTCGGCTGGCTGGTGTTCGAGGAGAAGTGACCGGGAACGTACGCGCTGCGGGATCGAGACGGAGACGCTTCTGCACGTCTGCTCGGAATACCGGCGCAGGCGGCAGCTGAGGGTGATCCCGGGTAGGCGCCAGGCGCCGAGGGGCACAACCCCCAAGAGAGTCGCGCTCGGCTCGCGCGACCTACTCCCGCGCCAGGCGCCGAGGGGCACAACCCCCAAGAGAGTCGCGCTCGGCTCGCGCGACCTACTTCGCATCGCCCTGTAGGCTCATCTTGCCTGCTGCCGGGGAAGGTCTTCTCAGGCCTGCCCCTGCGGCAGGGGACGTTCGAGGAGGTCGCATGCCGCGGCGAGGACTCCCGCCGCACCGCGTTCGAAACGGAAGGTCTGCATCTGGTACGGCCCGAAGGTGACCGCCAGGGGCGGCGCGCCGTGCAGCCGCAACGTGACCGCGGCCGGCCGGCCGCCGCGCTCCGCCAGCCGTACGACCAGGGCCCGACCATCCTCGCTGCGTTTGATGGCTTCGAGGTGAACCTGACCGTCACCCTCGAACTCCAGCAGGCGCGTCCCGGCCTCGGCCCCGGCTTCGGCGCAGGGATCCAGCGGGATGTTCGTGAGATAGGAGAAGGGCAGCGTCAGGTCATCCGCATGGAAGGGAAGGGCCTGGCGCACCTCGGCTTCGGTCCCGACGGCGACACGGAAGCGGAAGATGTGTTCTCCGAGGCTCATGTGTTCGTTCATGAACCCCGGCTTGGGCCTGCCGTTGCCGGCACAGAACGTGGCGCTCCGCACCAGGCTCTGGCGCAGGGTCTTGCCGCTGATCTCGACACCGCCGGTCCCATGGTTGATCAGGGCGAGGGCATGGGTGCCGTCCGCGAGCATGGTCCAGCGGCCGCAGGGCTCTTCGCCGCCGCCCCTGGTCCGGGCGATCGCCGCGTGGGGGATCTCCGTGAGATAGGTCTCCCCGGCCAGGGCCGTGGAGAATTCGAGCTGCAGCGCCCGGCAGCGTTCCTGCCAGTTGAGGAGCACCTCGATGTCCAGGTACGCCTGGTGACGGTGGATCATGTAGCGTGTCCTGGCGCTGGAGCGGCCCGTGGCCGAAATGACCTCGACCACCGTTGCCAGAGGCCCCGAGGCGACAAAGCGCACGGCGGGAGTCGGGTCGCTGCCGTCGTGCTGACCGCACAGCGCCGCCAGGTCGTCCGGGGCCGGCAAGGCGAAGGCGGCCACGGTGTCGCCGTAGGCATTCTGGTTGCCGCCCCAGGCATTGTTCGTATCGGCCCGCACCAGCAGACTGCCCGAGGGGGCCGAAAGGAACTCCCTGCCGGTGTGCCGATCGCGCAGGGAGATGAGGTGACCCGTGGCGCGGCTGAACGTGGCCTCGATGCGATCCGCCCGGACGGTGAGGGATTCCCGATCGGCGAATGCCCAGCGGGCGTGGTCCGAGACGGTGCAGGTCCGGTCGTGCAGTTCGGCCCGTTCCGCCGGCACGAAGCCTTCGGGGGAAGCGGCGGCGTCGGGACCCTCGGCCTCCGGCATGTCTTTCTTTGCTTCCTCGCCGTCCTGCAGGCGCGGGGGTTCCTGGATCTCGATGCGGTACTCGCGGATGCCGCAGGGGCAGAGTTCGGCCTCGAAAAGGATGGTATTGCGCCAGGCTTCGGTATTGCGCCGGTAGGCGAGGAGCTGCCGCGCCAGGGGTCGGCCCTGCGCATCGAGAAGGGCGATGTGCTTGCCGTGGACAAAGGCGGGGTGCGTGGCCAACTGGATGTCGAGGATCGCGGGGATCCGCCGCGCAACGGGGTGCGGGTTGAAGACGCGGACCGTCAGCGGGCGTTTCGGGCTGCGGCTTCGCGCCAGTGCCAGCTGGGCCTTGAGCATGACCTCGCGCGAGGTGGTGACCGAACGCCCCACGATCTCGGCCGCCGAGGCGAAGCCTTCGCGAATGGCGGAGCCGGGCAGAATGTCGTGAAACTGGCAGTAGAGCAGGTCCTGCCAGACTCGGCGCAGGGCTTCGGCGGGGTACTCCTCACCGAGGAACCACCAGGCCAGAGCCGCATAGCGTTCGGCGGCCAGCGCCATGCCCTCGGCGCGCCGGTTGCGCAGCTTGACCCCGATGGCCGACGTGTAGCAGCCCGTGAAACACTTCTGCAGTTCACCCCGGACCGGTGGCTGATCGGCGGCTCGAGGCGTTACCACGTCCCGGCAGTAGGCTTCGAGGTCTCCGTGCCTGAGACGTGGTGTGCCGCGGCTCAGTTTCCGGATCTGTTCGAGTTCGGCCCGGGTGGCGCCGCCGCCGTGGTTGCCGGCGCCCCAGAAACAGGTCACGGGCAGGTTGCGCCGGGTGGCCAGGTCGCGCATGGCCTGGATCTTGTCGGCGATGCGGGATGCGGGGTGGCTGCAGTACCATACGCAGGGCGGGCGCAGGGCGGCGACGCGTGACCCGTCCACTCCTTCCCAGGTGTAGAGGAAGTCGGGCAGGTCCTTTTCGCCGGGGGTCGGCCGGAAGTGCACGTAGCTTGTGTACCCGGCCAGGCGCAGGAACTGGGGCATGTTGCCGTGATGCCCGAAGGAGTCGAAGTTGAGGGCCGTTCGCGGCTCCACCCCGAATTCGCGCCGGAAGAACTCCCGGCCGAGGAGGATCTGGCGCGCGAAGGACTCCCCCAGGGGCAGGTTGCAGTCGGGCTGCAGATACCATCCCCCCGTGATGACCCAGCGCCCGGAGGCTACGTGCGCGCGGATGCGCTCGAACAGGGCGGGACGGTAGTCGCGAACCTGCATGTAGAGCAGGGACTCGTTGTGGTTGAACACGAAGTCGGGGAAGGCATCGAGGAGGTCCGCCGCCGCCTCGAATGTCGCCAGGGCCTCGCACAGACCTTCCTCCCAATCCCAGATCCAGATCGGGTCGATGTGCGCCTGGCAGATCAGGTGGACCTCGGGTCTCTGGGTCGTACGCATGCCGTTGTCTCTCCAATGCCGCCGCGGGGTGCTTTGCCAACGGCATACCGTAGCGCCGCAATCCGGCGATTCTCCGCTGCCGCGGTGCCGTTTCGGGATTGGCACCCGGGTCCCCGCCGCCACTGCCCTTGCGGCAGTGGAGCGACGACCCGGGAGAAGGGGAGAAGAGCGGCGGCCCGCCCCCCCCTTCTTTCCCCTCATCGGCGCTCCACCGCGACAAGCCCGGCGGCGGCGTGATGCCTCAGAGTGCCCGCGCGGCCGCGGGCGCTCCATTCCCCTGGAGGCATTACGCCGCGGCCGCGGGCGCATGTCAG
>JAFGRS010000654.1 GCA_016935045.1 Lentisphaeria bacterium
AGGGCGCATACCCTGAGGTATGGTACCGACGAGGTACGCAGCGGATGGCCGTGCGCCGCCTCGCCCCGAAGGGCTGCGCCGCTCCCGTTCCCTGGCGGCGTTGTTCGCTCGGGACGTACCACTGCGGGTACGCCCGCTGCGCTCAGGCCTTGCCAGGACCCGGGATTGGCTGCAGCAAAATGGGAAGGTATTTCCGCGCGGGCCCTGAGGGCGCCGACGCGGGGACCGGGGCAGGTGTGCGACGCTGCCCCCGGAGCCGCGCGGGGTCCCCCCCGGCAGGCCCCGTAGACGCGGAGGTTTGAGGTCCGATGTCCCCTGCACCCACGGCACACCCGCAAGGCACGTCGACGCGGAGGCATTCCCGCCGTCGGCACTCGCCCTGGTTGCTGCCTGTCCGCCTGTTCCTGGGCCTGTTGCGCCTTCCCTTCGATGTTGTCTTTCTCACCCTGGACAGCCTTCGGGTTGCCTGGTGGATGCTGTTGTGCATCCCGCGACAGTTGGGTGGTCGGAGTCGGAGCCGGGGGATTGTCTTCCGGCCCTGCGTGACGGGCCGGATGGAGGAGACGTCTTCGGGGCCCGTGCGGCGCTGTCGCATGGCCGGGAAATACGGGAATCTGTTTGTTTTCCGGATTCTGTTTCCGGGTGTGGTCCGGGTGCGCAACACTGCCGGGCGCCGGTTCTGTTCCTGGGGGGGGATACGGGGTTCCCGTCCCATTTCGTTCGTCCGTCTGCTGGTTGTGGGTCTGTTTCTGGGTTTGTGGTGGCTGTTCCTCGGGGTGGCCCTGCTGCAGTTCTGGCATCCGCGGCGTCTCTCCGGCCTGGCGCAGCGACTGAGGATCCTGGACTACGGCGCGGATACAGCCGCGGCGGCGCCGGTGTCCCGCGACCGTGAGGCTGCCGGCCCGCTGATCGAGGAAGGGGACCGCTGCGCGCAGGCCGGTTCGCACGCCGAGGCCATCGAATCCTACCGTCGCGCCCTGGTGGCGGACCCGTTCTGCCAGGAGGCACAGGCGGGGCTCGGACGGTCGGCCCTGGCCCTGGAGGACAAGGATACGGCCCGGGCAGCGTTTGCGTCCATCCTCCGGGTCCAGCCAGAGCATCCGGGCGCCCTGGAAGGGGCCGCGGAAGTGGCCCTGCGCGATGGCGCGTCGGCGCAGGCCCGGAGGTACGCCCGTACGCTCGAAGCCCTGCACCCCGGGGGTGGCAGGGCCCGCCTGATCGAGGCAAAGGCCCTGGAAATGGAGCGGGACCTGGACGGCGCGGCGGAAGCCGTCCGGCAGGCTCTGGAGCGCCTGCCGGAGGATGCGGAATGCCTCTATGTAAGCGGACGCATCGCCGAGGCCCGGGGGGACATGGGTCCCGCGGCCCGGGCCTATGCTGCCATCCCTTCCGGGGATCGCCATGCCGTCGCCGCGGAGCTGGGACTCGCGCGCATCGCCTTGCGGGAGGGCAAGGCCGGCGAAGCCCTGGATCGGGTCACGGAGTTGCGGGAGAGGTACCCCGACCGTGAGGATGTGGTTCTGCTGCTGGCGGACGTGGTCAGCCGGCGAGACGGCCCGGCGCAGGCAGCCCGGGTCCTGGAGCTGACCCTCGCGGACCACCCCGATCTGGTCCAGGTCCGGAACCGCCTCGGCGATCTGTACGTGAGTCAGGGACGCTGGAACGATGCCTACCGCACCTATAGCGACATCCTCGAACGGGCCCCGGGCAACCTCACGGCACGCCTCCAGCTGGCCGCCATCAGCCTTGCCGGCGGCTTGTCGACGCTGGCCGTGGAGCATTGCCGTCGGGCCGTGGCCCAGGCGCCGGGAAGGCCCGAGGCATACCGACTGTACGGGAAGGCGCTGCTGGCGGATGGTCGCCACGCGGAAGCCGAAGCGGTGTGCCGACGCATGGTGGCGAGTCTTCCCGGCGATCTGGATGCGACGCTGCAGCTCGCGGAATGCCTGGTGCGGGCCGGACGCCTCGAGGAGGGTGCGCGGCTGGCGGAGGAGGTCATCGCCAAGGGCCCCGACAGGGCGGCGCCGTACCGTCTGCTCACCGAGATCGCGTACCACCGGGGAGACCTCCAGCAGGCCCTCTCCTGCAGCCGACAGGCTCTGCGCCTGGCGCCGGAGGACATCCTGATCCTGAACAACCATGCCGCCCTTCTTGCCTACACGGGCGGGGACCTCGAGGAAGCCCTGCGCCTGGCGCGGCAAGCCTACGACCTCATGCCGGACAACCCCCTGGTATGCGATACCCTCGGTTGGATCCTGGTGCTGCGCGGCGACCATCGCGAAGCCCTGTCCCTCCTCACCTTCGCGCGGCGCCATGCCCCGGGGTCTCCCGACGCCGCCTACCATCTGGCCAAGGCGCTGCACCTGCTCGGACGCACCGCCGAGGCCCACCGGACCGTGCGGGCAGCCCTGGCTCTGGACGGGCCCTTCCCGCAGGTCGAGGAGGCGCGGCGGCTCCTCGAGGAAACCGCCCCCGCGCCCCACGGCCCCGGCAGTCCGTGAAGAGCATGGCGGCAGCACTCGGGACGAGGGCGTCGGGTCCTCCCGGTGGAACGCCGATGCCGGATGACCATTGGCCTGGCACTGTTCGCTGGTCTCGCGAGCCGGCCCTTGGCACAGGAGGACCGCACCATGGACGGAGCAATCGTCACTGCCGCACCAAGCGAGGAGAAGCTGTTTGCGGGGCATCGCCTGCGCGTCAACGGGGCGGACGTCCCGGTCTACGCCTGCCGCGTGTCGGCCATGCCGTTCAACCAGGTCTGGCCCGGTTACCAACGTCCCTTGGATCAGAGCGAGCGAGCCGGCTTCGCCTACTGGGACATGACCGCTCCGGTTCGCGTCGAGATCGACTGCCCGAACGCGCCGAAGACAGTGGCCATCCGCCCAACCCATCTGGGCATCATTCCCAAGGCACAGGGCCGGCGGATCACCTTCGACCTCGCCGCTCCGAGCCCACTGGTGGTGGAGATCGATGGCCCCCACGGCGCGCTGCACCTCTTCGCCGGTCCGCCGGAGAAGGACGCCCCGGCCCCCGCGCCGAGCATCCGCTCCTTCGGCCCGGGCGTACACCATCCCGGCCGAATCCAGCTGGCAAGCGGACAGAGCGTCCACATCGCCGCAGGCGCGGTCGTCTACGGTGCGATTCACGCGCAGGGGAGCGACAGCATCCGGATCTTCGGGCGTGGAATTCTCGACCAGAGCCCCTTCGAGCGCGGCAAGGGCGGCGGTGCCGTTCGGCTGACCGACTGCTCGAACGTGACCATCGAAGGGATCATCATGCGCGACCCCGACGTGTGGTGCTGCAGCCTGTTCGGCTGCCACGACGTCACCATACGGAACGTCAAACTGGTCGGGCTTTGGCGCTACAATGCCGATGGCATCGATGTCTGCAACTGCCGGCGCGTCACGGTCGAGGACTCCTTCGTCCGCGCCTTCGACGACGCACTCGTGGTGAAGGGGCTGAAGCACCGGGGCGACTTGCCGGTTGAGCACGTGACCTTCCGCCGTTGCGTGGTCTGGTGCGACTGGGGCCGGAGCATGGAGATCGGGGCTGAAACCTGCGCCCCCGAGATCTCCAATGTGGCATTCCTCGACTCCGACGTCGTGCATACAACCCACATTGCCATGGACATTCAGCACGGGGACCGGGCCCTTGTCCGCGACATCCGGTTCGAGAACATCCGGATCGAAATGCCCGAGCCCAACCCGCACCCGGCAATGCAGAAGGACCGGGACGACTGCTACGAGCCACGGGACGGCTACCTGCCCGCTCTGGCAGTGATCGTGATCCACGGTACCAACTACTCGGCCGACAAGGAGCGGGGCCGGGTGCGGAACGTCGTTTTCCGGAACATCAGCATCCGAGCCGACCGCATGCCACACAGCGCCTTCCGGGGGTTCGACGAAGAGCACAACGTCGACGGCGTGACTCTGTCTGGGTGGCAGTTCAACGGCAAGCCGCTCTCGACGTTCGAAGCGATGCGGCTCGGTGTCGCAGGGCACGTGAGGAACGTCACCATCGAGTAACCCTCCGCTCCCTTCCTGGTGTGTCGCCGCCCTGCGGGGGGGCTCGATTCATTCCGCGCTATCCATCCCCACGGGCTCATGCCCGGGGCTACAATCTCATCATCCCCTGCGGGGATTCTCCCTGCCCGGTAACGCTGCGATCTGCGGCGGCAGCAGCGGGCACGTGCCTGCCGCCGGGACTCCCTTCCGCGAGCCATCGGCCGATCTGGTCGCGAGTCGCGCGTCGGGAGTCGCCGGTCCTCTCCCGCGGCCGGCCGAGGTTCCTCGTTCCCGCAGTTCCTTGAGCAGCAACCGGGCAGCGCCTGACCGCTCCCTGGCCCGAAGATCACCCGGTCGAAACACGATACCAAGCCTGCTATAGTGGAATGGTGCCGTTCAGCAAAGCTCTGAGCCATGGCCGCTGCTCCCTGTTCCGCAAGTGCGGGTGTACTTAGGGTCCGCACGGAAACAACTTCACATTTTGGCGAGGCGCCGCATGGTCATCCGCAAGGCACGAGGAGGGCGCATACCTTAAGGTATGTAAGCGA
>JAFGRS010000655.1 GCA_016935045.1 Lentisphaeria bacterium
ACCCGGGCCCGGAGGTCATCCAGGCGGGTGCTGCGGCGTTCCAGTTCCCGGAGGTGGGCATGGAGTTTGCGCCAGACCTTGATGGCCGAATCGTGGATGCGGCGCGACAGGGCGTCCAGTTTGCCGTCCTCGCGGAAGAACTCCCACAGGCGATAGGGGATGCGTTCGGGGTTGCGGAACTCGCCGCTGCGGCGCAGGAGGTGCGGGCTGCGGCGCCGTTCCTCGTCCAGGCTCGCCGCGGCCCGCAGCAGGGCGTCGTGCATGGGAGACTCCAGGAGCCCCTCGATCTTGCCGATGATGGCGCCGCGCAGGTCGTGGATGTGGCGCAGGAATCCGTCCACGAACTCTTCGAGTTCACGCAGCACCAGGCGTGCTTCCTCGACGCTGTAGCGGTGGGCCACGAAGCCGATGAGGGTGGCGTTGAACTCGCCGAGGCGGACGTTGACCTCGGTGGTCATGGTGGTCAGCCGGTCGAGCCGGAACAGGATTCGGCGCGGGTCGTCGTTGCGGCCTCTGGGTCCCTGGAAGGCATGCAGCAGGCGGGTCAACTCGGACAGGCTGCCGCTGATCTCTTCGAGGAGGTCCCGCGCGTCGCCTTCCGAGCGTTCGAAGTCGGCCTGGGCGGCTTCCTCGAGCCATTCCAGGAAGTGGAGGCATTCCCGTTCGAGCATGTAGCGGAATTTCCGCAGTCGGGTGTCGCGGTAGCCCCGCAGGCGCTCGACCTCGATGCGGCAGCGCACCAGCCCCCAGTCTTCGAGTTGGTGCAGGTCGGCGCGGAACTGGTCCGGGTCGTAGTCGCTGCCCGGTTGTGCCAGTTCCTGGGCGGGTTTGACGGCTTCGTAGAGGGTTTCGTAGAGGGGTTCCAGTTCGTGATCCCGGCGATAGAGGAGCATGCGGTAGAGGATCTGGACGTAGAACACGGCCCGTTCGGCCAGAAGCAGGTTGCCGAGCTGACGGTTGCGGGCCTGGATCGCCGCCGCGACGGCTCCCTCCTCGAAGGCGGCCACGGTGCCGCCGCTGAAGAGGTCCGGGGCGCCGTGCCCGGGTTTCTCAGCGGTCGTCGGCATGGGGGGCGCCTCCCAGGAAGGGCTCGATGATCTCCAGGGTCCGGTCGACGGCTCCGCGGCAGGCCTCCACGACTCCCCGGGCCCGGCCGCCCAGTTCGGTCCGCAGAGCGGGGTCGGCAAGGAGTTCGCGCAATGCCGTCGGGAAGGCCTCCGCCGAAGCCACTTCCCGCACCGCGCGGGCCTCCCGGAAGATGGCCGCCACGGCCCGGAAGTTCTGCATCTCGGGGCCATGCAGGATGGGTTTCCCGAAGATGGCCGGTTCGATGATGTTGTGGCCCCCCCGGTTCCCGGCCAGGCTCTTGCCGACGTAGGCGACGTCGCAGGCAGCGTAGGCATCCATCAGGGCGCCCATCGTATTGACCAGGAGAACATCCACCGGTGCTTCCGGCTCCCTGCGATCCTCCCGCGGCGCCAACAGACGGTAGGAGAGATGCCGGGCCTCGAGGACGGGCTCGATCTCGGCCGTGCGTTCGTGGTGCCGCGGCACGAGGACCAGCCGCAGTTCGGGGAAGTCGGGGCGCAGGGCGCACAGGGCGGCGCACACCATCTCCTCCTCGCCGGGGTGGGTGCTGCCGGCGCAGAACACGACCCGGGGACCGGGGCCGAAGGCGGCGTCCAGCACCGCCGTCATGTCCTTGCCCCGGGTCTCCGGGACCTGGTCGAACTTCATCGTGCTGCAGACATGCACGGGGGCTTCGGCGCCGGCCACCCGGCGGACGCGTTCGGCATCGGCCTCGGTCTGGACGCAGATGGCACGGAAGGCGCCGAAGAGACGCCGGAACACCATGCTCCAGCGGGCGTAGGAGGCGGAACTGCGGTCGGACATGCGGCCGTTGACCAGGACCACGGCGGCCCCGCTTCCGGCCGTCTGCAGGATCAGGTTGGGCCAGATCTCGACCTCGAAGATCACCAGCATGGCCGGGCGCACCAGGCGCAGGGCGCGGCGCACGCAGGGCCAGATGTCCACCGGGCAGTAGATGCAGGCGACCCCCGCGGGCGCCTTGCTGCGGGCCACATCGTGTCCGGTGGTGGTGGTGGAACTGAGGACCACGGCCGTCTCCGGGCAGCGCTGCTGCAGCCGGCGGATGAAGGTGAGGGCGGCAACGGTTTCGCCGACGCTGACGGCATGGATCCAGACCGGTGCTTCGAGGGAGCGCAGCCGGGCGGCGGTCTTCCCGTCGAAGAGCCCGAAGCGCTGCAGGAAGTCCCACCCCAGGCCGCCGCGCCGCAGCAGGTGCACCAGGTAGAACGGGGAATAGAGCAGAAAGACGCAGGGGAAAAGAAGGTTGTACAGCAACATCACCAACACGGACGCACCACTCCTCCAAAACCGCATCGAACAGTACGCAGCGGACACTGCACGCGACCTGCCCGGGACCCGGCACATCGCGGTAAGCACCGCGGGCGGGCCCGACAAGGAGCTTCCGTCGCCGGCGCGACTCACCACTGCAACCCACCCGCCGGCAGAGGGTGGATTCCGTCTCCTCTCGCGTATCCCGCGGCGCATGGACAAGCCACGTCAGCCCGGTTCGAGGGCCCCTCGAAGAGCACGCCGCGGCGTCAGCGCAAATGGCCGCCGAGCCGATTCCCGAACCCTTCCGGCTTTCCCTGAGGCATTGCCCCGTACCGGGTCCCCGGCGTTGACTTTCGGGGCAACCGCGCTACAATTCCGTGCCGCAGAAGCCCGACTCGGGCAGCGGTATAACGAACCTCGTGGCGGTTCGTTTTGCAAGCAGGGCCGTCGCTTTTGGCCCGTATCCAGAACAGAGGAGTGTGTCGATGGGTATCCGGCGCCGCACCTTCAAGACCGAAGTGCGTCAACTGCTTGATCTTGTGGTTCACAGCCTGTATTCGAACCGCGAGATCTTTCTGCGCGAACTGATTTCCAATGCCAGTGACGCGATCGACCGGGCTCGGTTTGCCGCGCTTTCCGAGGCCAGTGTGCTGGAGGACGACCCGGAATGGGTTATCCGCATCACCCCGGACCGGGAGGCAGGGACGTTGACCGTATCGGACAACGGGATCGGCATGGGCCCGGAGGACATCGACGCCTGCATCGGCACCATCGCCAGTTCCGGGACGAGGAAGTTCCTGGCCGAGCTGCAGGAGCGCAAGGAGGCCATGCCGCCGGAGCTGATCGGTCAGTTCGGGGTGGGGTTCTACTCGGCCTTCATGGTTGCGGACCGGGTGACGGTGACCAGCCGCCATCCCGGCGACCCTGCCCGGGGGGTACGCTGGACGAGTGAAGGTACGGGGACCTACGCGGTGGAAGAGGTGACGCGGGAGAAGCGCGGCACGGACGTGGTGCTGCACCTCAAGGAGGATGCCCTCGAATTCCTGGACGAGTGGCGGATCCGCAAGATCGTGAAGAAGTTCAGCGACTTCGTGGAACACCCCATCCGGATGGAAGTGACGCACGAAGAGCCGGCCCTCGACGACAAGGGCAAGCCCATCCGCGACGCCAAGCCGACCGTCAGCAGGCGCGACGAGACCCTGAACAGCCGCAAGGCCCTCTGGCAGCGCCCCCGCAGCGAAATCGCCGAGGAGGATTACAAGCAGTTCTACCGGCACATCAGCCACGACTTCCAGGAGCCCTTCGAGACGCTGCACTGGAACGTCGAGGGAACGACGGAGTTCCGGGCTCTGGTCTTCCTGCCGCAACGTCCGCCGATGGACATGTTCATCGGGGACGAGCGTCGCCGGGGCATCCAGCTCTACGTGCGCCGGGTCTTCATCACGGACAACTGCGAGGAACTGGCGCCCCTGTACCTGCGCTTCCTGCGCGGCGTGGTCGACAGCTCGGACCTGCCCCTGAACGTCTCCCGCGAGATGCTACAGGAACACCGCGCCGTCCGCCTCATCCGCAGCAATCTGGTCAAGAAGGTCCTCGACACCCTTGCGGACATGCTGGCCAAGGACCGGGAGCGGTACGAACGCTTCTGGCGTGAGTTCGGCCCCATCCTCAAGGAAGGCATCCACATCGACCTCGAAAACCGGGAGAAACTCCAGGAACTCGCTCTGTTCGGCAGCACCGCCACGGCGGCGGGCGCCTTCACCTCCCTGGCCGAATACGTCAAGCGCATGCCGGAGAGCCAGAAGGACATCTTCTACATCACCGCCGAAAACCGGGGCGCGGCAGAGGCCTCACCCCACCTCGAGGCGCTGCGCTCCCGGGGACTGGAGGTCCTCTTCCTGACCGATCCCATCGACGAGTGGGTCGTCCAAGGCCTGACGAATTACCAGGGCAGGCCGCTGCGCTCCGTCGCCCGGGGGGACATCGACCTGGATACGGAGGAAGAGAAGAAGGACAAGGAACCCGAACGCAAGGAGGCCGAGGCCCGTTTCAAGACCTTGATCGAGAAGATCAGGGAGATCCTGGGCGACAAGGTCAAGGAGGTCCGCCTCTCGCAGCGGCTGACCGAGAGCGCCTGCTGCCTGGTCTGCGACGAGTACAGCATCGGGATCCAGATGGAGAAGATCCTCAAGGCAATGCACCAGGAGGTCCCTCCGGCCCGGCGCATCCTCGAACTCAATCCGCGGCACCCCGTACTCGAGGTCATGCGCAACCTGGCCGGGAACGCGGCAAGCGCCGACAGACTGCGCCAGTATACCGAAATGCTCTACGACCAGGCGCTGCTGACCGCGCAACTGCCCCTCGAGGATCCCCTGGCCTTCACCCGGCGCGTCAGCGAACTCATGGCCGCCCAGGCAACGGGCACGACCGCCTAGCGTGCTGTCCAAGGTCGCGGAGATGCTGCACATCTCATTGCGCTGGAAGGACCATGGACCATGGACCATGGACCATGGACTCATCGAACGCCCAACATCGAACGCCCAACATCGAACGTCGAATGGGAAAGCTGGAGATGAGGTGGGCTCCACCGCTCTCTTGGTCTCGCGCAGAGACGCAGAGGGCGATGAGGCGATGAGGCGATGAGGCGATGAGGGCGCGGAGTATGAGTCACGGGATCATTGGGTCATTGCGTCACTGGGTCATAGGGTTCAGGGTTCGGGGTTCAGGGTTCGGGGTTGCCTGGAGCGCCGGTGCGTCGGTGGGCGGTCTGGGTTCGTAGTCCCGCCTTGAGGCGGTTCCACTCTTCGCTCCAGGCATGCCGGCTCCTATGAAACTCGACCCCTGCCGGGGCCCGAGTTTCCTGCCCGCCATGGTCGGGCGGCGGGCCGCCCGTCGGGGGCTGAAGCCGGTACTACAAACCTCG
>JAFGRS010000656.1 GCA_016935045.1 Lentisphaeria bacterium
CGCTGCTGGCTCCCGGTCTGGAACACGCGGCCGTAGCGTCGCACCGCGTCGACCATGGCGCGCGCCTCCCGGATGGTGAGGGACATGGGTTTTTCGCAGTAGATATCCTTGCCGGTCCGGGCGGCCTCGATGGCGATCAGCGCGTGCCAGTGGTCGGGGGTGGCGATGCAGACCGCGTCGATGTCGTCCCGGGCGAGGAGTTCCCGGTAGTCGCGGTAGACGTTGCATCCGTGCCAGACGCCGCTCTCCCGGTCCCGGGCGTGGTGGCTCTCGATGCGCGCCCGGGCGGCCTCCGCGCTGGGGGCATAGGGGTCGCAGACGGCAACGGCCTGCACCTGGCTGAAGCCGAGAAAGGCGCCCAGGTTCCCCGTGCCCATGCCGCCGACGCCGATGAACCCCATGGTCAACCGGTTCGCCGGCGTCGGCCGCGCGTTGTCCTGGGCCAGGGTCCCGGCCGCCGCGCCCAGGGCCGTGCAGCCGGCCGTTTTCAGGAAGCGCCGCCGGGTGAAGGCGTCCCGCATCGTCATCCCGATCTCCTGTGATCCTCGTATCCTCAGACATCCTGTTGTCGAACATCCTGCCCAATCTGCCGGGTTGCAGGCAAAATGCAAGAGGCCGGCGGCGGACGCCAGGCAATGCCTCAGTCAAAGCCGCGAGTGCCCGCGCGGCCGCGGGCGTTCCATCCCCCTGGAGCGCGAGCGTACCGCGAGCATCCCTGCGTTGACTGAGGCATGACGACGCCAGGGTTGTTTATCGGTTTCCGCCGCCACTGTCCTTACGGCCGTGGCGGCGGGGCACCCGGGCGTCGATTACAGCAGGTCCCGAAAGCGTTCCAGCCGATGGAAGGTGATCCGATTGGCGTCGTGGAAATTGTGGGCGCCGCGGTAGGCCGTGCGCACGAGGTAGATGATGTCTTCCCCGTCGAACTGCCAGTCGGTGTACTGGAATCCCGTCAGACGGGTGGAGAGGTTCCACGGCAGTCCGGTGTCGTCCTGGAGCAGGTTGCGGACGACGGTCCAGGTGCGGAGGTCCGGGGAGGCCGCCAGGGCGAGGATGTTGCGTTGGCTGGGGCAGGAGGGGTCCGTATTCGGGTTGCTCAGGGTCAGGTACCGGCCGCTGGGCGGGTCGTGCCGGATGGTAAATTTGGTCATGCCGCCGGGGAAGGGGACAAAACCGGTGCCGGGGTCGAAGGCCAGTGTCCGGCCGTCAGCGCGGATGCTGACCATGGCCGCCACGTCGGCGCGGGGAGAGGAATGGAAGCGCAGCACATTCCAGAGCTTTCCCCGGGGATCCGGGACGACATTTCCCTCGAGCCAGCCCGGGTTCTCCAGCTTGCCCCATGCCTCGGGGACCCAGCCCGGCTCGAAGGCCAGCTTGTTGCTCATGGTCCAGTTCGCCGCCGCCAGCAGGTCCGCGTCCGCCGGCGCCGACACCACCAGACTCGCAAACCCCGCTCCCCAGCGCGCACCCCGGCAGTCCTCGAAGGCACGGTACAGGCGACCCTGGTGCACAAGGACCGGGACGGGCGCGCAGTGGTAGTTCGGGTCGTCGTGGTAGTATCCGCCCCGGAAGAGCAGGCCGCTGTGCTCGTCCTTCGGGTGGGTCCAGGTGAACCCTCCGTCGGTACTGCGCCGGATGACGATGGAACCGTATTGCTGGCTGGCGCCGAGCAGGTAGAGGGCGTCGCCGTGGGAGAAGAGTGTGCTCCAGTAGGCGTTCATCACGTGGGTGATGTTGGTCCACGTGCGGCCTCGGTCTTCGGATCGGTAGACGCTGGTGAGGGCCTCTTCGGCCTCGTGGTTTCTCGGACAGCCCCGCCCGAAGTAGTCGTGCGTGGCGACCAGTGCGCCATCGGGGGCGCGTGCGATGGAAGGACTGCCCAGATAGGTCTGTGCGCGTTCCGGCTGGTGTCTGAGTTCAATGCCTGTCACTTCTGCCTCCTCTCTCTGCCATCCTGCTCTCTTGGCGCGACGGGAACCGGCCCGGCCGGCGAACGTCCTTCGAGGACCTCGACCCCGGCCACATGCCGGCCATCTGTCGGGGTACGAATGCGAACGGGGACGAATTGGTTGGCGATCAGGGGGCGCCGGGACTCGATGTGGACCCGGAGGTAGTTCCCGCTCCATCCCTGCCAGGCGCCGTTGCGGTCCCGTTCCTCGGTCAGCACCGTCACCGTCCGACCCGTCTGGGAAGCCGCGAAGGCGCGGGCTTTTTCCCTGCCGATGCGGGTCAGGATCGCGGCGCGCTGGGCGGCCACGTCGCCCCTGACCCGTCCGTCGAGGGCCGCGGCGGGCGCGCCCGCGCGCGGGGAAAAGGAGAAGACGTGAAGATGATGGACCGGGGTGCGCCGGATGTTCTCGCAGCAGGCCGCGAAGATCTCGTCGGTCTCGCCGGGGAAGCCGACGATGAGATCCGTACCCAGGCCGATGCCGGGTACCGTCTCGCGGACCTGCGCGGTCAGTTCCGCGAAGGCCTCGAAGCGCAGACGGCGGTTCATGGCCGCCAGGATGCGGTTGTCCGCATGCTGGAGGGGAAGGTGGAGGAAGGGGCACAGGCGGGGTTCCTCGCGCATCAGGCCGGCGATGCGGGGGATCACGGCGCCGGGCTCGGTGGAACTCAGCCGGATGCGGAACCCCTGATCGAGCGCCAGCAGGGCCCGTACGAGGTCGGCCAGGTCCCTGGCCCCCGCCCGGAATTCGGCGATGTTCACCCCGGTCAATACGATCTCACGGTATCCCCGCTCGAGCAGAGTTCCCGCCTCGCGCAGAACGTCGTCCCAGATCCGTGAGCGCGCCGCCCCCCGGACCCGCGGCACAATGCAGTAGCTGCAGCCGTGGTCGCAACCCTCCTGGATCTTCAGGTGCGCGCGGGTGCGCTCGGGAAACAGCCCCGTGCCCTCCTCGAGGAACGGGGCCGCGCCCTGCCCCGGCAGCGGCAGCAGGCGCGCCTGCACTCGTTCCCGAGCCAGGTCCGGCGGCAGCAGCTCGCCGAGACGCGTCTTGCCGGTGTTCCCGACGATGAGGTCCACGCCCCCCTCGGCGAGCCACGCGTCCGCCGACAACTCCACGTCGCATCCGGCCACGACCAGGTAGGCGTGGGGGAACCGTCGCCGTGCCGCACGCACCGCCCTGCGGGTCTTGGCCGCTGCCGTGGCGGTCACCGTACAACTGTTCACCACCAGCAGATCGGCCGCTGTTCCCCACGGCGCCATCTCGAACCCGTGCCGCCGCAGGTTGTCCGCCATGAGGGCGGCGTCCGCCTGGTTGAGACGGCAGCCGAGGGTCAGGATGGCGGCTTTTTGCGGCAGTGGTGTCATGGGCGCTTGCGCCAGGTGCGGTAGCGTGTTTCGAGGACCGCGACGCGGCGGCCATCGGGTTCGCAGGGCATTGCGGCCCCGTCGCTGCCGGCCCCGGCCTCCGGGGCTGCCATCGCGGCGGCCCCGAGGAGGGCATCGCCGCCGGCCCTGCGGGTGGGCAGTGCCAGGGTATCGGCCAGCAGTTGCAGCCAGAGGCGGCTGCGGCTTCCGCCCCCGGCAACGTGGACCATTGTGGGTGCGCCGAGGGCGGTCCCGGTACGGGAAAGGAGTTCCCGTACGGAGAAACAGATCCCTTCGAGTACGGCGTAGGCCATGCCTTGCGGGTCGGCTTCGGCGGACCAGGCTGCCTCCGTACCGATCCGGGACGGATGGAAAAGGGGCGCGCGAGGCTGCAGGCCGCGGGCAATCACCTCCGCGGCCATCCGGTCCATTGCCTCCGCCGGGATGCCGCCGAAGTGGTTCTCCCGGGCCCAGTCCAGGGCGAGACAGCCCTCGTCCCGGGTGGCGAGCCCGTAGCCGCCTCCCCCCGGATAGGGTCCCCAGAAGGTCCCCGCGGCGGGCGGCCCATCCTCGGGCCTTCTGCGGTAGTACACCACCAGGGCCGTACCCAGGGTCACGAGGATGTGCCCCGCGTTGCAGCCGTTTGCATAGGCACAGGCGGTCTGGTCGTTGCCGGCGCAAACGACACGCAAGCCCGGGGCAAGGGCCGGCGGAAGATGCGTACGCCGGCAGGGCACGCCTTCACCGACATCCACCAACCCGGGCAGCCGGGATGGGACCAGCCCACAGAGATCAAGAGCTTGCGGCCACCAGTCCCCCAGGCGAAGGGAGTACAACCCTCCCATCGCCGCCAGGTTCCTGTCCGTGACATTGGGGGCCCCGAGCCACCCCGAAAGAAAGCCGGGGAGCGTGACCAGATGGCAGCCGCGGCGCCAGAGATCCGGACACCGCCGCCGCAGCCACAGGACCTTGCAGATCTGCAGTTGGGGGACCGGAGGCGCGAGGCTGCAGTGAGCATGGAAGGCGTCCGACAGGGAATCCGTGATGCTGCGGCATTCGTCTTCGGCACGCCGGTCCAGCCAGCTTAGAAAGGGGGTGAGGGGTTGTCCCGTCGGGTCGGTCAGGGCGAACGTCTGGGCCTGGCTGGTGATGGCTGCCGTCCGGATCTGTCCGGCGCCGGCGGCGTCCTGGCGCCGGATGTCGGCGAGAAGGTCCCGGAAGGCTGCCATCAGGGCGTCGCCGTCGAGTTCCACTCGTGTCCCGTCCCGGTGCGCGTAGGGAACGTGTACGTGGGCTTCCGCCAGTCTCGTGAGGCCGGCATCGAACAACGCGGCCTTGAGGAACGTGGAGCCGCAGTCGAGCGCCAGGATGCGTGCTTCAGGGGCCATTGCTGCCGGGGGCCGGGGCTGTTTGGGGGCTGGGTATTCGCACCAGGATCGCCAGGAGTAGTCCGCCGAGAATCAGGGCCGTGCCCCCGATGGTGTAGCGGTTGGGCACCTCGCCCCGGATCACCAATGCCAGAAGCACGGCCAGCACGGGCTTGAGGAAGAACGACATGGAGGCCCCGTAGGCGGAGGTCCTGCTCAGACCGAAATAGTACAGACCATAGGCCGCCGCCGTCCCCGCGACCGCGATGTAGGCCACGCCGCGCCAGGCCGGCCCGAGAGCGCCGAAGCCGGCGACTCCCGAACGGGCCAGGGCCAGAGGCAGAACCAGGAGGCTGCCAAAGAGCGCGGAGAATCCCATCAGGAGCAGCGGTCCGTGGCGGCTCATCAGCCGCCGCGAAAAGCAGATGCTCACGGCAAAGAAAAAGGCCGAAGCGAGCATGATCCCCATCCCCAGAGCGGAAGCCGTCGTGAAACGCCCGGATTCGAGCGCAAAACACAACACCCCACATGCCCCCAGGGCTACGGCCAGGGCCTTCCGCGCCGTCATGCTCTCGCGGTTCATGAAGGGCGACAGAACAGCCACAAACACGGGATTGACACTGAACACCACCGCCGAGGACGAGGCGTTCCGGAATACCAGGATCGCGATGTGGAACAGACTGATGCTGCAGGCGACCCCCAGCAGTCCGTTGCAGAAGAACAGACCGATGTCCCGTCGCGTCAGGCGGTGCCCCTGCCGCCGGGCCTGCGGCAGACCGATGGCCAGGAGCAGACCGGCGGCCGCCAGGAAGCGCACGAACACCAGCAGGAAGGGATCCAGATCGGGAGCGCTGGTCTGCAGGTTCTTGCTGACGATCTCGATGGTACTGAAGAGACTCACGGCAGCCACGAGCGCCAACGGGCCGACAATGGACTCGCGCGAAGACCTCATGCACACCTCACCGTGCCGCTCTCCACCGAATAGACATGGGCGGCGACGTCGCGCAATTCCACCGGAGTGTCGGTCGCCGCCACCAGGACCTGGTCAGCCCCGAGGACCGCCTCGAAAAACAGGCCGCGCCGGGTCCGGTCGAGTTCGCCCACGACGTCGTCCACCAGAACCACGGTTTCCCTGCCCGTCGTCCGTCTGTCCTGGAGCACCTTCAGACAACTCAGCCGCAAGGCCAGTGCCGCGCGCCGGCATTCTCCTTCCGAACCATAGGACGACAGCAGGCATCCCCCCATGCTGACGACCAGTTCCGCCCGGTGCGGTCCCACACAGGTATGCCCTTCCCGCCTGTCCCTGTCAGCGCTCCGCGCCAAAGCCCGTTCGAGGATCGTCTCGAGGGCGTCCACTTCCTGCCGTGGTTGTTCCCGTGGGACGCCGGGACAGCAGTACTCGATGCTGCAGGGCGCCGACGACGGCCCCCCGATCCGTACCGACGTCTCGGCCAGAGCTGCCGCCAATTCCCCTACGTAGGATCGTCTGCACCACTCGACCTGCGCGCCGCTGCGCACCAGCACGGCGTCGTAGGCGGCACAGACACGCGCCGCGGCGTCCGTCCATTGGCGCAGGAGTGCATTCCGCTGGCGAAGAGCTTCACGGTAGCGCTGCAGATGCAGGACATGGGCGGAATGAACCTGACTGGCCGCAATGTCCAGGAACCTCCGTCTCTCCGCGGCGGCACCCTTGATGATGGACCTGTCCTCGGGTACCAACGGAACACAGAGGAAGCGATGGATGAACTCGCTGGCCCTGTCCACGGGCGTGGCATTGACAACGAGACTTCTGCGCTCGGCCTGGCTGACGCCGAGTTCGAAGCGGAAGGCGGGATCGGGATGGGTGAAGCGTCCGTGCAGCTGCATGGTATCGCTACCCCGGCGGCGCAGTTCCCGCCAGCCGTGGGTCCGGAAGGAACGCAGAAACGCCAGGTAACACACCGCTTCGAGCAGGTTGGTCTTGCCCTGGCCGTTGGCCCCGAGGAAGAGGTTGATCCCGGGGAAGAAGGAGATATCCTCCTGGATGACGTTGCGGAAATTGCGCAGTTCCAGGCGGGAAAGGGTACCCATGAAAGACACCTGCGGGGAGGCAGCCCGACGCCTGTCTACCCGCGCATCGGCATGACCACGTAGAGGAAACCTTCATCGCCCGAGATCGCGACGGGGCTGTACTCATCGTTGAACTGCATGATGAGCTGGTCACACTCGAGATGGCGCAGGGGATCGACGAAAAACAATGGGTTGAAGGCGATTTCGAGGGGTTCCCCTTCGTAGGAGACCTCCAACGGTTCCTTCGCTTCGCCCACTTCGTGACTGATCGCCGACACCACCATCTGGGCCGGCTTCAGGGTCACCTTGACGGCCGAACTGGTCTCGGTCACCACCATCGACACGCGGTTCAGGGCATCCGCAAAAGCCACCCGCGGAATGGCAACCGACTGTGCAAACCCGGAAGGCACTACCTGACGGTAGTTGGGATAGGTCCCCTCCACCAGCCGCGTCGTCAGTATCGTGCCGCCGAAACTGAACTCCGCCTTGGAGGCGCTCAGACGCACCTTGACGTCTCCCAACCCTTCGAGCATCCGCCCCAACTCCGACACCACCTTCGCCGGCAGAATCACATCCCCCTCCGTGACCTGCTCCCCCTCCAGCGGCCGCTCCACCATCGCCAGCCGACGCCCATCCGTCGCGGCAACCGTCAGCATGCCCTCGCGGATGCTCAACAACACCCCGTTCAGAACATGCCGCGTCTCGTCTTCGCTCGTGGCGTACGACACCTTGGCGAGCATCTTGCGCAACTCCACCCCCGGGACCGGAAAGGACCAGTCCTCCTCAAATCCCGTGTCACTCGGAAACTCCGCCGCCGACAGACCGGACAGCTTGAAAAAGCTGGGTCCGCACGACACCGACGTCGCTTCCTGCTCGTCCGTCTCCAACGCCACGTCCCCCGCCGCCAAAGCCCCCACAATCTGCGTAATCTTCCGCGACGGCAGCGTCGTCCGGCCCGGCTCCTGAACGAAAGCAGGCATGGACGTCCGAATCGCCACCTCCAAGTCCGTCGCGGACAGACACAGACTGTCCTTCTCCGCCTCGAAGAGCACATTCAGCAGCACCGGCATCGGCGTGCGACTGCTCACCACGTTGCCTGTCAGACGCAGACCGTTCAGCAGGAGGTCCCTGGATAGGGTGATCTTCATCGCGCAATCACTTCCTTCAAGCCGTCGACGTTCGCCAGACCCGGAGAAGACGAATACGAATACCTCTCCAGACTCTAATCTAGCAATATTATAGAGCCTGTGAACATGTCAAGCAACTCTGGAGTCATAGACGTAACTATTTCATTGCAAAATACTAACGACACCGAAAAGAACATTGACGAGTTGTGGGGAAGCCTGTGCGGAGCGCAGACAACAACGTTGTCAACACCCCTGTTGTCAGGGTTCTCCCGGAGGGGTTGACAGAGTTGCTGACACCTTGTGGAAGGCGCATGCCCGTGATAGGTTCGTCGCTGAGGGCTACAGACGATGGTCAGAGGTACGTCATTCGAAGAGCTGTGCCTGCGCTCTCCGGAGCTGGGGCAGGTGGCGCAGGTGTTCGGGGAAATGGTGAAGGTGTGCCGGGAGTGCCTGGAAGCCGACGGCACGTTGTACCTGGCGGGAAACGGGGGCAGCAGGGCCGATGCCGACCACATCGCCGGGGAGTTGATGAAGGGCTTCCTGCGCCAGAGGCGGATCCCGACGCACGAAGCGCTGCAACTCGAGCAGGATGGCAACGGCGATGGCCGGCTGCTGGGCGAGCGACTCCAACGTGGACTTCGAGCCCTTGTCCTTGGCAGCTGTGATGCCCTGTCCACCGCCGTGGCCAATGACACGGACGCAGATCTCATCTTCGCTCAGCCCCTCTACGTCCTCGGCAGGGCCAGAGACGTCCTTCTTGCAATCTCCACCTCCGGAAACGCCCGCAATGTCCTTCTGGCCTGCCGGGTAGCCCGTCTGCGAGGCATGCGAACCATCGCCCTGACCGGACAGGACGGAGGCACCCTGCGATCCCTCGCCGACGTCTGCCTGCGGGTCCCGGCAACGGAAACCTATCGGGTGCAGGAACTGCATCTTCCCCTGTACCACTGCCTCTGCGCCACTCTCGAAGAAGCCTTCTTTCCGGAGTGAAGGGCGTGCATCCCTCCGGAGAAGCCCCGGAGGGCGAGCTGGAAGTCATTGAAAGAAAAGAAGTTATACTCACTTGTTGCATAACTGATCTTGCCGCTGTACAATACGATGGTGAGGCAACAACTCAGTCTCCTTTCGCATGTGACCGCTGCACCTGTTTCGGCGGAGAGAGCGCAGCACCGAGCGCGAACGGGCGTAATACCGGGGCACGGCAGGTGACAACGTGACAGGTTCTGACGATTTCGTACTCGATCTTCTCGTCGGCAGGGACATGGTCGATGAGGCACAGGTCGAGAAGGCCAGAGAGTACGTCGCCGTCAACGGTGGTTCTCTCGTTGATGGTCTGCTGTTCCTCAAGGCCGTTTCGGAAGACGATGTCATGCACATGCTGGCATCCGAATACGGCATGGACATGTTCGAGTTCAGTCCGGACTTCCGCATCTCGCCCGAGGTGGTTGCGGCCGTACCCGGGGAACTGGCGCGCCGCTATCATCTCGTGCCGGTGATGCACAACGACAACACTCTGACGGTGGCGATGGCCGACCCGACCGACCTGGAAGCGTTGGATTCCCTGCGCTACATCCTGAAGACGGACATCGAGGGGGTCGTGGCCAGCCGCAAGTCCATCGAGCGGGCCCTCGAGTACTACTACGGCGACATGGGGGAGTCGGTCGAGTCCTTCCTCCAGGAGATGGCCGGGGAGGCCCTCGACATCGCCGACGCGGCGACGACCGACGTCACGACCGAGACCGCCGACGAGGAGGACGAAGAGGCGCCGATCATCCGTCTCGTCTCCCTCCTCATCCTGGAAGCCTTCCGCACGCGCACGTCCGATATCCATCTGGAACCGCTCGAGAAACGCTTCCGCGTCCGCTACCGCATCGACGGCGTGCTGCATGAAGTCGAGAACCCGCCGAAGTACCTGCAGAACAGCATCATCAGCCGTCTGAAGCTGATGGCCGGCATGGACCTTTCGGAACACCGCGTGCCGCAGGACGGCCGCATCCAGATTCCCGCCATGGGACGAGACCTGGACCTGCGCGTCTCCGACATCCCGACCACCCATGGCGAGTCCATCGTCATGCGGATCCTCGACAAGAGCAGCGTTATGCTGGGGATCTCTGAACTGGGCTTCCTGGGCGATGACCAGGAGACGATCCAACGCATCATCGGTTTCCCCGACGGCATCTTCCTCGTCACCGGACCGACCGGCAGCGGCAAGACGACTTCCCTGTACTCCTTCCTGCACACCCTCAACCAGCCCATGCGCAAAATCATCACCGCGGAAGACCCCGTGGAGTATGAACTCTCGGGGATCAACCAGGTCCAGATCAACCCGGAAATCGAGTTCACCTTCGTGCGCGCCCTCCGCGCCATGCTGCGGCAGGCCCCCAACATCATCATGGTGGGGGAAATCCGCGACACGGAAACCGGTGAGATCGCCATCAACGCCGCCCTCACCGGACACCTTGTCTTCAGCACCCTGCACACCAACGACGCCCCCAGTGCCATCACCCGTCTGGTGGACATGGGAATCAAGGCCTTCCTCGTCGCCTCCGCGGTCCGCGCCATCATGGCCCAGCGCCTCGTGCGCCGCCTGTGCAAGAACTGCCGTGAGTCGCATCCCCCCACGGAAGACGAACTCGAAGCCCTCAGCCTGCCTCTCGACTACTTCGAGGGAGCGACTCTGATGAAGGGCAAGGGGTGCTCCGAGTGCAGCAAGGGGTACAAGGGGCGCACGGGCATCTACGAGATCTTCATCCTCGATGCCAGCATTCAGGAACTCATCTTCGAGAAGGCGGACGCGTCCCAGATTCGTACCCGCGCCATCGAGATCGGCATGCGCACCCTGCGTCAGGACGGGCTGCGGAAGGCCGCCGCGGCCATCACCTCCCTCGAAGAGGTGATCCGCATGACCGTGGGCGACGAACCGTAAACGCTCTGCGCAGGGAGTCGCGCCAGCCCCAGGAGATCGGAACCATGCCTCCCGTAATGGACGCTGAAGTCAGTGCCATATGGCATCTGCTCCTGGACTCCGGCAAGGCGGACGAGGAACAGCTCGAAGAGGTCTTCGACGAACACGAACGCACCGGACGCCCCTTCACCACCGTCCTCTACAACTACGAGATCATCCAGGAGGACGAACTGCTTGCGATGATCGCCGAGAACCTGGGCACGGAGTTCGTTCAGATTCACCTCGGCGAGATTCCCGACGAGATCATCGCGACGGTCAAGACCGAAGTCGCCAGGATGTACCAGATCGTGCCGCTCTATGAGGAGGATGGGGTCCTCCATGTGGTGGCCCTGGAACCCACCAACTACCGCATGATCGACGAACTGCACTTCCTCGTCGGCCGCGAATGCCGCGTCCTGGTCGGCCGACCCCACGAAATCGAGGAGGCCCTCGAACACTTCTATCCCGAGGGAGCCGGCAGCCTGCAGGACGTCCTCGGCGAACTGGAGAGCACCCACAAGGAACGCTACGACATCAGCGCGGACGACATCGAATCCCTCGAGGCCGTGGCCTCCGACGCTCCCATCGTCAAGTTCGTCAACCTGATCCTTGCCCAGGCCATCAAGGACCAGGCCAGCGATATCCATTTCGAGCCCTTCGCCGACGAATTCCGCATCCGTTACCGCATCGACGGCGCCCTCTACGAAATGGCCCCGCCCCCCAAACACCTCGCCACACCCGTCATCAGCCGCATCAAGGTCATGAGCAACCTCAATATCGCCGAACGACGCCTGCCTCAGGACGGACGCATCGAGCGGCGGATCAACGGCCGCCAGGTCGACCTGCGCGTGTCCTCCCTGCCGACCCAATACGGGGAAAGCGTCGTGCTCCGCGTCCTGGACCGCAGCGTCGTGGACCTCGACCTCGACAAGCTCGGCATGAACCCCGACGTGCTGCACAAGGTGCGCCTCATCATCCACCGCCCCAACGGCATCTTCATCGTCACCGGCCCCACGGGCTGCGGCAAGACCACCACCCTCTATTCCGGACTCAAGGAAATCAACACCATCGAGGACAAGCTGCTGACCGCGGAGGACCCCGTGGAGTACGACCTCGAAGGCATCATGCAACTGCAGGTCCGGGAAGCGGTCAAGATGACCTTCGCCAATGCCCTGCGCTCGTTCCTGCGCCAGGACCCGGACCGCATCATGGTGGGAGAGATCCGCGACGTCGAAACCGCCAGCATGGCCATCCAGGCCTCGCTGACCGGACACCTGGTCATGACCACCCTGCACACGAACGACGCGGCCGGGGCGATCACCCGTCTGCTCGACATGGGAGTGGAACCCTTCCTCATCAGTTCGACACTGGTGGGGGTCCTCGCGCAACGGCTCATCCGCCGCGTCTGCACCGCCTGCAAAACGGCCTACGAGCCCAAGGACGAGGAACTGGAGCTGCTCGGCATGACCCGGGAGGCCATCGGCGGCAAGCCGTTCCACTACGGCCGCGGCTGCGAAGTCTGCAGCAACACCGGTTTCCGCGGACGCCTCGGCATCTTCGAGCTTCTCCGCATCACCCCCGAAATCCAGCGCATGATCAACAAGCGCCTGCCGACCCAGAACATCCGGGAGTGCGCCATCGAGCAAGGCATGATGACCATGCGCAACGACGGCATCATGCGCGTCATCGACGGCACAACCACCGCCGAGGAAGTCCTCACCTACACTTCCTTTGCATAGGCCTGCGGCCACGGTAGGTTAGGCGCTGAGAGAACACCCCGGCGACGGGGATTCTCCCCGGGCCCGGCTCGAAACTGCCCGGCAGACGGAAGCCTTGTGTTGCCCAGGCCGGCCCGATGTGCCGGCATGCTGCGGAAAGGAGTGCCTGTCGATGGCCAGGGTAGAGATGTCTGATCTTCTGCAACTGGTTCTGGACGAAGGAGCCAGCGACCTGCATCTGCGGGTGGGGTCTCCCCCTGTGATCCGCATCCACGGCGTCATGACGGCCCTGGATACGGACGCCCTCAACGCGGACGACACCGAGTACCTCATGAAGGCCATCACCTCCGAAGCCAACCAGCAGAAGCTGCAGATGGACGGCGGCGTGGACTTCGGCTTCGCCTTTGGCGAACAGGCCCGTTTCCGCGTCAGCGTCTTCAAGCAGAAGGGCACCATCGGCTGCGTGCTGCGCACCATCTCCAACGCCCTCCTGACACTGGACCAGATCGGCTTGCCGCCGGCGGTGAAGGACATCCTCTTCCGGCCCCGGGGCCTGGTGCTGGTGACCGGACCGACCGGCAGCGGCAAATCCACGACCCTGGCCAGCATGATCGATGTGATCAACACGGAAAAAGACGATCACATCATCACCGTGGAGGACCCCATCGAGTTCTATCACAACCACAAGAACTGCCTGGTGACGCAGCGTGAAGTGGGCGTCGACGTACCCTCCTTCGCCGAAGCCCTCCGGCGCGCTCTGCGCATGGATCCCGACATCATTCTGGTCGGCGAAATGCGAGACCTCGAGACCATCGCGGCGGCCATTACCGCGGCCGAAACGGGACACCTGGTCTTTGCCACCCTGCACACAACCGGCGCCGCCGAAACCGTGGACCGCATTGTGGACGCCTTTCCCACGGACCAGCAGGAGCAGATCCGTACCCAGCTGGCGGCATGCCTGGTCTGCGTCATCTCGCAGGTACTGCTGCCCCGCATCGACAAGAAGGGCCGTATCGCGGCCTTCGAAATCATGATCACCACTCCCTCCATCGCCGCCCTCATCCGCGATGCCAAGACCTACCGCATCACCTCCGATATCCAGACCGGCGCGAAATACGGCATGAACACCCTCGATTCGCATCTCATGAAAATCTACCAGGAAGGCAGAATCTCCTACGGGGACCTCATCACCAAAGCCAAGGACCCCGAAGGCATCATCCAGAAGATCCAGCAGGACCGCCAGAAAAAGTAAGCCCGGAGGAGCGCACGGGTACGCCGCGCGCCCAAGGAGAACCAGGCCATGGCCCGATTCCAATACGTCGCCGTCGATTCCGGTGGGAAAGAGCACAAGGGCAGCATCGACGCCGAAAACCAGCAGGAAGCCGGCAGCAAGCTCAAGCAGATGGGCCTGTTCCCGACCAGCATCCTGGCCCCGCGCGGACCCAGCGGCGCCCGCGGCGGCAAGGGCGGCGGGCGTCCGGGTTCGGCAGGCAGCGGCCTCGGCGCCGGACTCGCCGCGCCCAAGATCCGACGCAAGGACCTGACGACCATGACGCGCCAGCTCGCGACCCTGCTGGACGCCGGCCTGCCCCTGGTCCGTGCCTTGCGTACCCTCGAACGCCAGGCCAAGGGCAATCCCCCCCTGCGCAAGGTCCTCTGCGACCTGGCGGATATGGTGGAAGGAGGGTCCACCTTCTCCGAGGCCCTCGCCAGCCATCCCAAGTCGTTCAACCGCCTTTATGTGAATATGGTGCGCGCGGGCGAGGCCTCCGGGGCCATGGAAACCGTGCTGAACCGGCTCGCGGAATTCATGGAAAAGGCCGCCCGTGTCGCCGGCAAGGTGAAGTCGGCCATGGTGTATCCGGCCCTGGTCCTCACCGTCGCCGGCCTCATCACCGCCGGACTGATGGTCTTCATCGTGCCCAAGTTCGCCAAGATGTTCGACGAAATGCTCCCCGGCGAACCCCTCCCCGCTCTGACCCAGATGGTCATCATGACCAGCACCTTCATGAAGGACCACGTCATCGTCATGGCCATCGGGATCTTCGTCATCGTCGTCGTCTTCAGACTGCTCAAAATGACCAAACCGGGGACATTCCTCTGGGACCTCTTCATGCTCAAAACCCCACCCCTCAGCGCCCTCGTCGTGCGCTCCAGCGCAGCCCGATTCTGCCGCACGCTCGGGACCCTCATGTCCTCCGGAGTGGCCGTACTCCAGGCACTCCAGATCGTCCGCGACACCTCCGGCAACGAGATCGTGGCACGGGCCATCCAGAGTGTCCACGATGCGGTCAAGGAAGGGGAGGGCATGACCCGGCCGCTGGATAAGTCCAACGTCTTCCCGGGCATGGTGGTCAGCATGATCGAGGTGGGCGAGGAAACCGGCGCCCTCCCCGAGATGCTGAACCGCGTGGCCGACGTCTACGAGGAGGAAGTGGACCGGGCCGTGGAGGCCCTGACCTCCATGCTCGAGCCCATCATGATCTGCGTGCTGGCCGTCATCGTCGGCGGCATCGTGATTGCCCTCTTCCTCCCCTTGATCAAGCTGATCGACAAGCTCGGTGGCTGAGGCGGTAATCATGGCCCATGCGTTCGCGCCTCAGGGCGGGCCGACAACCCCTCCCGGCGCGCAGGAAAGCGCAAGGAGAAATGTTGCTTTCGCGGGGAATCATGCCATAGTACTGCTTTGGCCCAGATTCCGGCAGGAAGACCTGGAACGGTCCGGAGCCTGGGGCCGATCGGGGCGTGGCTCAGCCTGGCTAGAGCGCTGCGTTCGGGACGCAGAAGTCGGAGGTTCAAATCCTCTCGCCCCGACCAATCCCCTCCCGTGCCCCGCCGCAGGCGGGGTCTGCCGTGTCGTTCCCCGCGCCGTTGCCTTCCGTCCGTTGCCGCCAACGAGTCCCGGACCCGGGTCCCTCCCGTGGGACAGGCTCGCGAACCGACCGCTGGTATGAGGACACCGCGCATGGTCAGCAGAGGTCCCCAACGGATACGTCGAGGCCACTTCGGGAGACCGTGGCTCGGCGTTGCGTGTATCCTACTCCTGGCGGCGGCGACCGGTCGGGCCATCGACGAGGCCGAGGTCGACTTCGACGTGCTCGAGGGACTCAACCGCCTCGAGTTCTACGACTACGCCCAGATGCTCCTCGAACAGATGGAAAGCCGCCACCGAGACCGCCTCGAGGAAGTCCTCATCGAGAAGGCCCGCACCTTCTATGCCTGCGGCAAGAGCAAACAGGCCGACGAAGCACTCGCCCAGGTCAAACCCTCCAGCCCCTTCTACCCGAACGCTCTCATCCTCAAAGCCGAAGTCGCCGCCGCCCGGGGCCAGAACGAGAGCAGCGCCAAGGCCTATGCCGAGTTCTTCGGCAAGGTGAAACCCCCCCGTCAGGGCAGCAGACGGGTGGTCGAAGCCTACACCCGGGCCGTCACCGTCTACAGCACCGTGCTCAAACGCCTCGGCAAAGCCAGGGAAGCCGCCAACGTGTTGGAACTCCTCGCCAATCTCGAAGGCGCCAGTGACCGCAAGTTGGCTTTCCTCAAGGCCCAGGCCGTATTCGACACCGAAGAGGCGAAAACCGCGGACGCCGCTCCCCAGGCCCTGAACCGGGGCGCCATCGAGCAGGCCCTCAGGAAGATGGAGGAGCTGTTCTACCTGCGCGACGGCATCGCCGCCGCGGCCTACCTCGAAGCCGCCCGGGGGCATGTTCTTCTTGCCGGCGACGAACTCAATGGGCTGGTGAAGGACAGGAAGGAGAAGGACGCCCTGAACATCAAGGGCTTCCGGGAAGCCCTGCGGCTGATCAAGATGGCGGACGATGCGGACCTGTTCCGGGACATCGAGAAACAGGTCACCAGCGGCAGCAACCTCTCCGACTCGCCCTATGCCGGAGCGCTTTTCTACAAGGCCGAGGCATACCGTGGTCTGGCCCTGGCGCACTACCTTGCCGGCGAAGCGCCGAAGGCGCGCAAGCTCGCCGAGGCCGCGGGCAAGCTCTTCGAGACGGTCGTCACGGACTACGGCGAATCCGACTACCGGATGCGGGCCCTCGCCAAACACGGCAAGTGCAGCGCCTTCCTGGAGAAGACCTTCGGGACGGGCCTCAAACTGACCGATGCCAACGTCGAGGCCGAAATGGATCTCCGCCTGGAACAGGCTCAGGCGTTTGTGCAGAGCCGGAACTACACGGCTGCCATCCCGATCTACATGGATGCCATCCGCATGGGCCGTCGCAGCAAACGGCTGCCGGATGTGGCCATGCGGCTGATCCTCTGCCTCGGCGACCAGGGGCGCTACCTCGAGGCCTCCGCCATCGGGTCCTATCTTGTCGATACCCAACCGACATCCAGCGGCACCGCGGAGTGCCTCTTCCGCCTCGGCGCCTCCATGTACGAGAATGCCAAGAAACTCTCCGGCGCCCAGAAGGAACAACTCCTCGCACAGGCCATGGATGCCTGGGAACTCTTCGTCGAAACCGCGGCGGACCACAGCCGAGCCCCGGAAGTCGCCTTCGCGGTCGCCGAACACTACTACCGCATCGCCGGGGATCTCGCCAGGCAGAGCGAACAGGCCACCGACGTCCAGACCAGGGAGGAACGCAAGGCCCAGGCCCGCGAAGCCTACCTCGAGGCCGCCCCCAGGTACCAACGCCTCGTGGACCGCTACAGCGCCATGGACAAGGGGACGCGCGCCCTCTTCAAACTCGGCTGGATCTACTACTCCACCGAACAACCCAGGCTTTCCGTCGAAGCGTTCCTGCGCTACAGCGACAGCGAAACCCTCGAGACCTACGCCGACGACCGCCTCGAAGCGAAATTCCGCGCCGCCGAGCAGATGATGCTGGGCGAGGACCCGGCCGAGGCCGTGGACCAGTTCCGCGATCTTCTGGCCTGGCTGGACGCCGGCAGGGAACGGGGCATCGACCCCCGTACGGAACGCGCCAAGCGCATCCGGGAAGACGCCATGTCCTATCTGGCCTGGGCCTATGACCTGGCCGGCGAGGAACAACGCCCCGCCATGAATGCCCTCCGCGAGCAGATCGCGGAACTGGAACGGGAACAGACCGGCGCAACCGCGACCATCCGCAGCGCACGGGAACGGATCACTGCACTCCGCGTCGAGCGCGAAGACGCCCTCCGACGATACCGGGACGTCGAGGAACTGCTGCAGGACACGGACCTGGACTTCAGCAAGGCTGCCCAGGCCGAGGCCCGCAGGCGCGGGGAGTCCAGCGAAGGCAAATCGGAAGAAGAGAAGGCCCTGATCCAACGCAATGTCGAGGCGGAAACGCAGAGGCTGACGGCAGATCGGGAGGCGCGCGCCAAGGCCCGGGTGGAGGGGGAAAAGGCCGCGCGGGAAGAAGAACGGGAAGAAGTCAAGGCGGCCCTGGTGGACATCGGTACACGGCTGCGGGAGCAGGAGGAACAGCAGACCCGGGCCCGGCAGGCCCGCGAGGCGGCCGCCGATGCCCTGGCCCGCGCCGAGGCCGAAGTCCGCCGCACGAAAGAGGCCATCGCGGCCGTCGAAAAGAGCATCGTGCAGGGGGAGAACCGGGCTCGAGAACTCGAAGACCGGGTGCAGCAGCTCCAGCAGCAGGTCCTGGCCACCGACAGCGCCGCCGAACGGCAGAAGCTGCGCGATACCGGCCGCGCGGCCGCCGAGGAATTCAACGCCTGCCGTGCCGCCAACGCGGAAGCCTATCGGAAACGAGACGAGATCGCGGGACCCGAGGCGCAGGCGGCCCTGGCGCACATGGAGGAGGCCCTGCCCGCCCTGCGGGACGCGGCGGAGAAGGCGTCCGAGGAGCTGAAGGCCACCGAACACCGCGGCGAACTCCTGACCGTGGAAAGGGAGATCCTCGAAGCACGCCTGCGCGCCATCGCCAAAACCCTCGATGCCAACGGCACTCTGGGGAAAGCCCTCGAAGCCGTGGGCGAACAGCGTCAGGCCATGGTCCCCGAGCTGACCCGGAAGGCCGCCGCCGCCCTGACCGATTTCGCCCTGGTGCGGGACCTTCGCCTCAGGCGCCTCGACCTGCTCGAACAGGGCGCTTCCTCCCGCAGCCAGGCGGCCGAGGCAAGGATCGCCGCGGTGGACGAAGTCATCGGCGCCAGGAAGGAGGAACTGAAGCCGCTGAGGACCGTCTTCGAGGAGTGGAAAGACAAGGCACAGGCAGCCTTCGCCGACTTCCTCAAGACCTATCCGAAGAGCGACCACGCCGCCAAAAACCTCTCCCGATTGGGCACCATCTACCTGGAGCTGGAACGCTACGAACAGGCGGAATCCACCCTCGACCGCCTGGCAAAGGAATTCCCCAACTCCCCGGCAACACAGGAAGCCCTCTTCCACCTGGGACGGGCACAGTGCGAACAGGGAAACCACGCCGAGGCAGCCTCGTCCTTCGCCAAGCTCCTCCGGGAACCCGGCGCCGTCAACCCCGCCAACCTCGGCTACATCTCGGAACGCATGCTCGATGCCGGGCATGCGGACGTCTCCCTGGCCGCAAGCCGGGAACTGATCCAACGCAGCGCCGACGGCACCCGTCCGGACTCCCAACTCCTGCGCGACAGGATCCGCGCCGCGAGCCTCTTCCGCGCCGGCACCGCGTCCCTCGAACTCAAGCAATGGGACGACGCCCGCCAGGCGTTCACCACACTCCTCGAAGAGAACCCCCGGACGGGCTTCTTCTTCGACGCGAAGTTCGGCCTGGCGGAGGCCAAACGCCGTGCCACCCCGCCCGACGTTCCCGGCGCCATGGCCGACCTGGGAGAGATCATCCAGTACACGGAGGACCCCGTCGACGCCAACCGGGCCCTGTGTCAGGTCGGCGCCATGCTCGTGGACGACGGGGACGACCGCAGCCTGAGGCAGGCCGTGGCCCGCTTCCAACAGGTGGTTCTCCTCGCCGATCCCAAGGTCCCGGAGAACCTCCCCTGGATCGAGATTGCCATCGTGGAGAGCGCCAAGAGCTTCGCGCGCCTCGGCCAGGACAAGGAACGCGAGGAGATGATCGCACTCTACCGGGAACGCTGCCCGAACGGGAAACGGCTGGCGGAACTGCAGAACCTGCCCACCCGGGCCGACCCCACCCCGGCAGCACCCGCGGGCGCCGCGGAAACCAACCCGTGACCCCTACCCCCCAACGCAGGGACCTCGACACGGTGCACGGCAAAGAAAAGGTACAGGACCATGGCTAACCGTCTCTGGAGCATGGCGCTGCTCGCCGGCTTCCTCAGTGCCTCCCTGCTGCGGGGCGCCGCCGGCAAAGACTGTTATGTGATCGACAGCCGGAACCAGAAGCACGAAGGGATGGAGCTGGTGGTCAAGAACCCCCAGGGGGACCTGGAACTCAACGTGGACGGGCGCATCAAACTGCCCTTCAAGGCCGGATCCTATGTGGCGGTCTCCACACCCAAACCCGCCGACGTGGACAAGCTCGAAAAGGTGTTCGAGGCCGGGCAGTACGACGCCGTCGCCAAGGTCGCGGATCCCCTCTTCGAGAAGTACAAATTCCTCGGTTGGGGCGACTGCATCGCCTACTACGAGGGCATGAGCCTCCTGCGCACCGGCAGGGCCGCGGACGCGGTCAAGGCCTTCACCAAGGGCAGCCAGTTCCGGGGCAGGTTCGCCGACAACCTCGTGCGGGGATACGTCAGCGCCCTGATCGAGATGAAGGACACCGAAAAGGCACAGCCCATGCTGGCCCGCATGATTGCCTCCGAACGCAGGGAGGATGCCGCCTTCGCCCTCCACAGCCGCGGCCGCGTCCTCGAAGAGAATGGCAAGAACAAGGAAGCGGTCCTCGAATACCTCAAGGTCCTTCTCTTCTTCGAGGACTCTTCCTCCGTACGTGAGTACCGCGACGACGCGCGGACCCGGGCCGTCGCCGTGATGAAGAAGATGAACGATGGCCGCTGGAAGCAAGTCGAGGATATCAAGTAGGAATGGGACCACGGCTACCCGTGTGGTGCCTCGGCCAGGAAGGACAAAGAAAGCCATGAGCACTCTGATCACCCTCAGGACCCGGACCGCCGCCTTTGCGGCCCTCTGTGCCACCAGCGGCCGGCTGTTTGCCCAGGAAGCCGCGGCAACGGCCGAGGCCGCCGCCGGAGGACCCAGCTTCTGGAACGTCATCTACGGCGGACACCTCGTCAACCTCCTGATCTGGGTGCTGATCGCCCTCACCTCCTTCGCCGCCCTGTGGCTGATCATCGATGGGGTGATCTCCATCAAACGCGACAAGCTCCTCCCCGCCCACGTGGTGGACGGGGTCCGGGACGCCCTGACCAACGGGGACCTGGGTGTCGCCCTCGAAACCTGCGAAGCCAACCCCAGCCCCATCTCGACCATCCTCATGGCCGGCTTCTCGAACATCAGCGAGGGCTATGAGGTGATCCAGGAAGCCGTCGCCTCCAGCGCCGAGATGGAGAGCGAGAAGGTCATGCAGCGCGTCAACTACCTCAACCTGTGCGGCCAGATCGCCCCCATGCTCGGACTCATGGGAACGGTCGTGGGTATGGTCTACGCCTTTGGGACCCTCGCCACCGCCACCGGGGCCGCCAAAGCCCAACTCCTGGCCCAGAATATCTCCACCGCCCTCTGGACAACCTGCGTCGGCCTTCTCGTCAGCGTCCCTGCCCTCCTCGCCTTCACCCTGATCCGGAACTACGCCACCCGGTTGATCCTCGAAAGCGAGGCCACCGTCCTGGACCTCATCAAGGTCCTGCGCAACGCCGAGATCGAGGAGGAATGACCCAACACGGCTTGCCCCATGGGGGATCAGTACCATGAGACGACGCTTCGACGAAACCCTCGAAACACCCATCGCGTCCCTCATTGACGTCGTCTTTCTGCTCATCATCTTCTTCGTGGTCACCGCCGTCGTGGAAAAGGACGTCGTAGACGAGTCCATCCGGCTCGCCCAGGCAAAACACGTGGCCGCCATCGATCAGAAAGACCCCAGGACCGTCACCATCAACGTCACCGAAAAGGGCGACGTCAACATCGCCCTTCAACCCCTCAACCTGACCCAGTTGCAGCAGATCCTCACCGCCACCCGCAAACAGAGCGGCGACAGTGTACCCATCGTGATCCGGGGCGACGGTCGCACCGTCTACGGCCACATCGACGGCGTCATGCAGGCAGTCGGCAGGACCGGACTGTACCGCGTACGCCTGGCGGCGGAGGCGACGGGCAGGGGGGACCAGTAGCGAGGCGCAGCGGGCCCCGTCGTCGGATGGGTCCCCCGCCCGAGGTGAACCATGGCGCAGAAACGACGCAAAGCAGTGTCCGCGGTACAGATCCCCATGTCGTCCATGATCGACGTGGTGTTCCTGTTGCTGATCTACTTCATCGTCACCCAGAAGGACGAGCTTTCCGAGGCCCATCTCGCGGTCAACCTGCCCTCGCCCAGTCCGGCCCAGGAGCAACCGCAGGAGAAACCGAACCTGCTCGAAATCGAGGTCCATCCGGGACAGGTCTACCTCAAGAAAATCCCCCAGACCCTGCCACAGCTCAAGGAAACCCTCAGCCGCTTCGCGGCCTACGACTCCGAACAGACCGTCATCGTCAAGACCAGTGTCATGGCCGAAACACACGAACTCGTCTCCGTCCTGGATCTGTGCAAGGGACTGGGCCTGACGCGTCTGAACGTCCTGACGCTGCAGTAGTCCCCGGGAGGTCAGTCGACCATGGTAGCGGACAGCATGGAACACACCGAACCCGTCGCCCTCGATATCGACGCCATCCTCGAGGCGTACCACCGTCGGCAGATGGTCGAGCACCTCATCGGCCCGGGCGTCTCCCTGGTCGTGCACGTCATCCTCGTCGTCGGTGCGGCCCTGTTCTTCGAGCCCAGCGTCCGCAGAGACCTCGCGGACATCGAGGTGACCATCGAGGAGATGGAGATCAAGGAGCTCGATCCGAAGCAGCTCGAGGAACTGCAGAACCTCGAACAGCTCGCCGACAACGTGGTGCCGACGGTCGAAAAGCCGGACGTCCCCCAGGATGTGGTGGAAGTCGCCACGGAAGACTTCAGCGAGGACATGGCGTCCACCGACGATGCCATGGATTTCTCCAGCGTCCTCGACGTGCGCAGCAACGACACCGCCCTGAAACTCCCCGGGCTCTACGGCGGCCGCAGCAACAGCGGCCGCAGGGAAATGATCAAGAAATTCGGCGGCTCAACACGCACGGAGACCGCCGTGCTGCGCGCCCTGCGCTGGCTCAAGGAAACCCAGAACGCCAACGGATCCTGGTCGAAGTCCGAGCCGGACGCCATGGGCGGCCTCGGGCTGCTTACCTTCCTGGCACACGGCGAAACACCCCTCAGCGAGGAGTTCGGGCTCACCGTGCAGAAGGCCATGAAGTACCTCTCCGACCGCATGACGGCCGTGGACGACAGCAAAACCAAGTACCTCGGCCGTGCCTACACCAACGGCATTGCCACCTATGCCCTCTCGGAAGCCTACGGCCTGACCAAGATCCCTTTCCTCAAACCCCCCATGGAACGCGGGCTCGGATTCATCGTCGAGGGCCAGCAGAAGGCCGGCGGTTTCGATTACCGCTATGCCAAGGGGGCGCGGTGGGACATGTCCGTCACCGGCTGGCAGGTCCAGGCCATGAAGGCGGGATACGTGGCCGGGGCGGAGGTCCCCGGGCTCACGGACGCCATCGAAAAGGCCATCGGCTTCCTCAAGAACGTCAGCTACAGCAACGGCCAGTTCGGATACAGCTCGCCCGGCAAGGGCAGCATGGGTATCCAGGGCGCCGGCACCCTGTCCCTGCAGCTCCTGGGGGAGGGCGACTCGACCGAAGTCCGCAAGGTCGCCGATTTCATCGACAAGACGGACAAGGTGGTATGGGACGACAACAAGGTCTACTCGGCCCACAACACCCCCGTGTACAACTGGTACTACGAGACCCAGGCCATGTTCCACTCCGGCCAGACCAAGTGGAAGAACTGGAACAAAACCTTCTCCGACACCATCTGCAACCACCAGAGAAGCGACGGACACTGGGACTCGCCCGGCAAGGACACCTGGATGGAAAAGGACGAAAAGACCGGCAAGATGGAGAGCAAAACGAAGCCGGAATACGATCCGTGGTACGCCACGACTCTGTGCTGCCTCAGCCTCCAGGTCTACTACCGCTACCTGCCGACCTACAAGATGCCCAAGAGCATCGCCAAGTCGGAACAGTCCGTGCTCGAAGCCATCGACGAGGATCTCGGTATCGATCTGGATTGATCCCCCGCTCCGGAGGCGCCCGGTGAGACACGCGTTGGGGGAAGGGCATGCGCCCATGAGGCTCTACGACATCCATGCCCACCTGGCGGACCCGCGCGTCCTGCCCCGCATCGACGGCATCCTTGCCGAAGCCGCGCGTCACGGCGTCGCCGGCATCCTCGCCAACGCGGCCAGGGTCGGCGAATGGGATGCCGTCTGCGCTCTGAGCGGACGGGAACCCGTCTACGGCGCCCTGGGATTGCACCCCTTCTTCGTGGAGGAATGGAACGAAAACCTCCCGGACCGGCTGCGCGGCCTTGCCCGCCGGCACCCCCGCATCCGGGCCATCGGAGAGGTCGGACTGGACTTCTACCCCGGGCGGGAGAAGAGGGAAGCCCAGATCGAGGTCCTGGCAGCGCAGTTGCAGGTCGCCCGGGAGCTGGCGCTGCCCGTGATCGTCCACAACCGCCGGAGCTGGGACGACTTCTTCGGCGTCCTCCACGACCTCGGGATGGTCCCCCTCCGGGGCGTATGCCACTGCTTCAACGGCAGCCCGGAACTCCTGCGGCGGGTCCTCGACCGGGGGCTGATGGTCTCCTTCTGCGGTCCCCTGACCTATCCCAACGCCCGCCGTCTCCGGCAAGCCGCCCGTTACGCGCCCCTCGATGCCATCCTGACGGAGACGGATTGCCCCGACCTCCCCGCCGCTCCCATCCGCCCCGGCCCGAGCCTGCCCCAGCACGTGCGCTACGTCCTCGAGACCCTCGCAGAGGTCAAGGAAATCCCCATCGATGAGGTAGCCGAACGGGTCGGAAGCAACAGCCGCGAGCTCCTGGGGGAGTGTCCCTGAGAGAATCCCCCGCGGTACGCACAGGCAGACGCTTGCTCGCCGGTTCCCCTGGAGGGCGAGGCTCCGCCGAGCCGGATCCCCCGC
>JAFGRS010000657.1 GCA_016935045.1 Lentisphaeria bacterium
CGGCACCGGTCAATGGGTAGCGTATAGCGCAAGGGCCGTTTGCGTACGCCGCACGGACCAACATACCGAACCCGAGGCGTGGATGACCATTCAGGAACCAATGCCGAGAGCAAGCCCGGGCGAAGCATGCGCCCTGACGGAGGTCATCGGCTGGGAACAAACCGGCGACCTGGTCGACCCGGACCGTCCCGCGAGCGAGGCCGACATGCTGTTGCTGCTGCTGGCCGAGGAGAATAGCCGCCGCGGACTGGGACGGCTGCGCGACTTCCGCCTCATCGCCGAGGGAGGCGTCGGACTGGTACGGCATGCCTTCGACCCTTCCCTCGGACGGCACGTCGCCGTCAAGTCGCTGCGACCCGAGTTCCGAGGCCGCAGAGGGTATGTGGAACGGCTGCTGCGGGAGGCCCGAGCCACGGCTCAGCTCGAGCACCCGGGGATCGTTCCCGTCTACGACGTCGGGATCGACGAGGAGGCCGGCGTCTTCTTCAGCATGCGGGAGGTGCTCGGCCTGACCCTGCGGGAGATTGTCGATGGGCTCCGGCAGGGGGATGCCCCCACCGCCCGGCGCTACACGCAGGCCCGGCTGCTGAGCATTTTCGTCCGGCTCTGTCAGGCGATTGCCTATGCCCACAGTCGGGGTGTCATCCACCGCGATCTGAAGCCGGAGAATGTCGTTGTCGGCGACTACGGCGAGGTGCTGATTCTGGACTGGGGCCTGGTCCGGTCCCTCGGCAACCACGACGACCAGGACGCGGGTCCGAAAGTCGAGATCGTGCCCGGCGACCGGACCCCCGCCAACCTCACGCTGGACGGGGCCGTCAGCGGCACCCCGAAGTACATGTCCCCCGAGCAGGCGCGGGGAGAGAACTCCAGAGTGGACGAGCGCAGCGACATCTTCTCGCTGGGCGTGCTGCTGTATGAGATGCTGACCTGGACACCCCCCTTCAGCGGAGCCGACACGAAGGAGGTGCTCGCCAAGGTTGCCAAGGCGATCTGCACGGCCCCGCGCAAGGCCGCGCCGGAACGTGGCATCTCCCGGGACCTGGAGGCGGTCTGCCTGCGGGCCATGGCGGCGGATCCGGCGCACCGTTACCAGGCGGTTCAGGAACTGGTTGATGACCTGTTCGCCTGCCAGGACGGCAGAGCCGTTTCGGCCCGCCGCGCCGGCCCGGGCGTGCGGCTGTGGAGGTTTATGCGACGGCACGCGGGGGTCAGCATCACCGTGTCCACACTGCTGACGGTCATCCTGTTGACGCTCGCGGGTGTCGGCGCCGCGGCGGTCCCGCCGGTGCGACAGGCTCACGGTCAGCGACAGGACTGCGCTCCAGCGCCCAGCGCATGCCCGCTGGGCGGAATCGCGCCCTCGAGGTCCTGTCTGCGTGTACGCACAGGCAGGCGAGCGCATCTCCATTGCGCCGGTGCGGTTCATTGAGACGGTGCCTGCGAGGCACCTGGAGGCGGCGGTTTCCGCCGTAATCCTGAGTCGAGATACCGCCGGGAACGGCAGGCTGCAGCGTCATCCGACGCCGGCGACCAAAAGGGACGCAGCGCCTCAGCGGGCTGCAGCGGGCCACGGGGTGTGTTCTGGCGGCGATGACGGGCACAGGCGGTCAGTACTGGCGCGATGACATCGTTGGGAGCGCCGGCGGGGATCTTGAACCGGTGCCGGACGCGTCCTATGTTCGCGCTGGAGATTTGGCGGCAATGCGTTCGGCGGCCAAGCGCGGCCGAGCGGGTGCTCGGCTTATCCCTTGCGGTCGCGCCGCGGGAACGGAGATCCTGCACGGTGTCCACGTCTTCGAACGAACGGCTCTGGGCGCGTCTGTGCGCCGCGGTTCCCTACGGGTCGAGCACGTGTTCCAAGGCGGCCCGGTACCTGCCCGAAGAACCGGCGGTGGTCGAGCGTGCCCGCGGCTGCCGGCTGTGGGATGTGGACGGGCGCGAGTTCATCGACTTCCGCAACGGCCTGGGACCCATCACTCTGGGATACGCTCACCCGGCCGTGGACCATGCCATCCGCGAACAGCTCGGACGGGGGATCGTCTTCGGCTACCCGCACCGACTCGAGGCCGAAGTCGCCGAGCTCGTGCAGGCCGTCGTGCCCTGCGCCGAGAGGGTCCGCTTCCTGAAGACCGGGGGCGAGGCGGTGGCGGCGTGCTTCCGCCTGGCACGGGCATGCACGGGACGTGAACACATCGTCCAGATCGGCTACAACGGCTGGCTCAACAGCCTCGCCGCCGGCGCCGCCACACTGCCCCGCGCTGACGCCGGAACCACGCCCTCCGGAGTGCCCGCGAGTCTCGCCGCCGTGCACCATGCCGCGCCCTGGAATGGGCTCCCGGCTCTCGAACAGCTTGCGGAGCGGCTCCCGGGCCGCATCGCGGCTGTGTGCGTCGCCGCAAGCTATGCCGACATGGCGGCGGGACGGGAATTCTACCCCGCGTTGCGGGAGTTCACGCGCCGCGAAGGCGCCCTCCTGATCTACGATGAGATTGTCACGGGGTTCCGAGTAGCGACGGGGGGGGTGCAGGAGTACTTCGGGACCGTGCCGGACCTGGCCGTGTTCGCGAAGGGCATCGCCAACGGGATGCCCCTGAGTGTGTACTGCGGTCGCCGGGACGTGATGGACTGTTGCGACCGGGGCGGACCGGTCGTCATCTCGTCGACCTACGGCGGCGAAGCCCTCTCCCTGGCGGCAGCCAAGGCCGTCATCGGGGTGTACCGCGCCGAGGACGTGATCGGACACCTGTGGCGCCAGGGCGAGGCGATGTGGGGAGCCCTGAACCGGCGCTTCGAGGCCGGCAGCATCCCCCTCCGCCTCCGCGGCCTCTGGCCGTGCCCTCAGTTCGTGCCCGAACCCGGAGCGCCCCCGGGCCTCCTCGACCGCTTCTTCCGCGCCGCCTGCCACTGCGGAGTCACCCTTTACCATGTGCCCTACGTCAACTTCAGCCATACCGCGGCCGACGTGGAGGAAGCCCTGTCGCGGCTGGACCGGGCCTTGGAGACCCTGGCATGATCCTCGACATCCACACCCACGTCCCGCCCGAGGCCCAGTGGCCCGTCTTCCTGAACCAGTGCCGGGACAATGGCGTCTGCCTGGCGGCGACATCCTCCCTCGGATCCTGGGCCCGGTATCCCGATGCCGAGGACGTCCGGGCCGCCAACGACCAGGCGGCTGCCTTCGCCTCCCGTGCCGGGCCAGTGGTACGCTGGTTTGCCTACCTCAATCCGCAGAACGAGGAGTGGGAGGCCGAACTGGCCCGGGCCTGCGCCCGGGGGGCCCGCGGGGTGAAGCTCTGGGTTTCCCTGAAAGACCCGGGTACGGGGAGCCTCGAGCGGGTGCCGCCGGTCCTTCGGGCCGCCGCGGAACGGAAGCTGCCCGTGCTCGTACACACCTTCCAGCGCACCGACGCCAATCTGCCCGGCGAAATCACCATCCCGGAATTCGCGGACCTGACCCGGGCCGTGCCCGCCGCCCGCCTGATCGCGGCCCACGCCGGGGGCAACTGGCGCGAATGCCTCGGCCTGCTGCGGGGCCTGCCCAATGCCTGGGTCGACGTCTGCGGAGGATATCCCGAAACGGGTATGGTCGAGGCGCTGGTCGATGACCTCGGAGCGGATCGCGTGGTCTACGGCAGCGACGCCCTGGGTCGGTCCATGCCCTCCCAGATCCGGAAGGTCACCCTGGCAGCCCTCCCCGAGCGGACAAAACGCGCCATCCTCTGGGGCAATGGCGCCGGACTGCTCGGACTCACCCCCGAGGATGTGCGGGCCGCCAGGGCGGCGGCCCGACGGCTTGAGCCGTCCACCGCCATGGACATGCCGGCCCTGGACGAAGACCACTTCTGCTACTGCGGCACGTGGCCGTTCCGCCCGCTGGAGTCGACGTCCCCCGCAGCCCTCGAGGAGCGCCTGCGGGGGGCAGGCATCCGGCGGGCCTTCGCCGCGGACGCCCGGGGAGTGTTCGCGGTGGACGTTGCGGGGGCCAACCGTGCCTTCGCCGCCGAAACATCCGGCCATGCCTGCCTTGCGCCTTTGGCGACCATGGTTCCCCAGGCGCGGAACTGGGCCGTCACCCTCGACGAGGCCCGGGACACTTTCGCCGGAGGCATCCTCCATCCCTATCTGCACAACTGGCGCCTCGACGACCCGGCCTGCGAACCCTTCTTCGCCGCCTGTGCCCGGCACGGCTTCCCGCTCTGGGTCAATGCCTGCACCGGGGACGCACGCTTCCGACACCGCGGCACGCTATGCCGTGAGGTCACGGCCGCGGAACTCGTGGCCTTCCTGCGCCAGGCCCCGCCCCGGAACCGCTACGTCATCCAGGGCGCGTCCGTGACCCTTGTCCGGGCAGGCCTGGAGCACGACCCACAGGCAGACCACGTCCGCTTCGACATCTCCCGCCTGACGGACACGACCCGGGCGCTGCGCGACACCGTGCAGCGCTTCGGCTGGAGTCGCCTCGTGCTCGGGAGCGAGTACCCTCTCCGTGACCTGCGCCAGGTCCGCACCACGGCCAGGGTCCTCTGCGAAGGTCGAGCCCCGGGGCCGTGACCGCCGTGACCGCCGTGGCGGAGGTTGCGGCCGGGACACAGCCCGGCCCTCCAGCGCCCGGGCCCCGCGGCCCCGGGCGGTACCCGGATGCCGATTCCGGCCG
>JAFGRS010000658.1 GCA_016935045.1 Lentisphaeria bacterium
CCCGCCGCCGCCGGCCCCGGCATTCCCGCTGGAGTCTCCCCCGGTGGCCGCGAAGGTGCCGTTGCCGGACAGCGTGCCAACGCGCACATCGATGCCGCCGCCGCTGCCGCCCGGACGGTCAAAGGTGCCCGGGGTCCCGTTGGCGAGGATGGCCCCGTCGAGGCTGAGCGTGTCAGCCGTGATGCTGGCCAGCCCGCCGCCCGCGCCGGCCCCGGCGTGCTGAGCCCCGCCACCCGAGCCCGGTTCGTTCGGGGCACGGTAATCCCCGTAGACCGGGTTGGGAATGCCGGCGCTCCCGACCTCCTGGCCGCCCCGTCCGCCGTAGCTGCCTCCGGCCCGACCGCTCGCCGCCCCGGCGGCGGTGTTGCCCACCGTGCGCCCAGGCAGGTAGCCGCGGCCGGAGAGGTCGATGCTGGACGCTGCGTCCACGGCTACGGTCCCGGTGACCGCCAGGTCGACGGAGTAGACGGCCGACTCCGTGCAGGGCGGATGTGTCACCACCCCGTTCACCAGCCTCAGCGCGGCAAACTCGTGGTGGCCACTGATCGTCAAGGTGCATCCCTGCACGGTGACATCCTCTCCCTCGTAGAGGAGATCGCCCGCCCCGATGGTCGTGTCCGAGGTGAACACGACGGCCGCCGCCGAGACTCGGGCCAGCGCCACGAGCAGGAGAGCCGCTGCCAGGAGAGTGTTGCCGCCACCGCGCTCCGCGTGGGAGATGGCAGACGGAACGGTAAAGCGATCCTGCACGGCAGTCCACATGGCTCACCTCGTCATCCCCATGCACCGTGATACCCAACCCGCCGACGGCTGCCCGGGTCCCGCCGCGGCGCGGGACCGTCGCGGCAGGTTGCCCCCTTCGGCAGCGCAGCACACCAAGCCCGGCGGCGCCTACGGCTGGAGTGCGACGGGAGAGGGGAACAGCCTCGGTCGATGCCGCGTCGGCGGAGACGTATCTCTCGGGCCGTACACACCAACCGGAGCGTGGGTCTCTTCCACTGACCGGCAGAGCTGCCACCGCACCTGTCGCCATGTTGCCGCGAACCGAAGCAGCCTTGCCTGCCCCCCCCCGCAGCCCCGTGGCCAACTCACGAACTGCATGCGGACCAACGCAGGCCCGCGGACAATCCATGCTTCTGCGGAGGAGCGTCACCCCATGGACTGGAAGAATATACAGGCAACAAGGCGCTGAAGTCAATCCGCGCACCAGTGATCGGGCAATGCCTCAGTGAACATGGGACGGCTCACCGGGACCCGGTCAAGGGACCGGGCAGGAGCTTCGCCCTCCAGGGGATGGAGCGCCCGCGGCCTCGCGGGCACTGGCGGCTCAGCAGGAGCTTCGCCCTCCAGGGGATGGGGCGCCCGCGGCCTCGCGGGCACTGGCGGCTCAGCAGGAGCTTCGCCCTCCAGGGGATGGAGCGCCCGCGGCCTCGCGGGCACTGGCGGCTCCGCCGAGCCAGGTGCGGTAGTGGTATTCCACGGTTTGGGCGGCGGCATCGAGGCGGAAGGCGGCGCGGGCGTGGTCCAGGGCGGCGCGTCCCAGGGTTTGCCTTTCCACGGCGTTGTCCACGAGGCGGAGCCATGCCTGGGCGAGACCCTCGGGGGTGAGAGGAGTGACGAGGCCGGTGCGGCCGTGCTCGACGATGTCGGGCAGCATGCCGATGTCGGACACGACGCAGGGTTTGCCCATGGCCATGGCTTCACGGACGGCCCGGGCCGTGCCATCGTAGCCGGGCATGATGAGGGAGAAGATGTCCATGCAGGCCAGGGTATCCTCGTAGTCATCGGTACGGTAGCCGGCGACGATCACGTTCTTCTCGACTCCGAAGGTCCGGATGGGAGCGACGACCGTTTCCTCGATCTGGCCGGACCAGCCCAGAAGCAGGAAGTAGGTCTGCGGACGCTCGCGGATGACCTGTGCCGCGGCCTCGACGAACGTATCCATGCGACGGTACTTCTGAAACCGGCTGACGATGCCGATCACGACCGCGTCGTCGGGGATGCCGAATTCCGGACGCATGGGTTTCCGTGGCCGTTCGGGGGAGAACCGTTCCAGGTCGACGGTCATGGGCTGGAGGGCGATCCTGTGGGGGTCGATCCGGAAGCGGTCGATGTACTCGTGGCGGAAGCGCTCGCTGAAGACGAAGAGTCCGTCCGAGCGCAGCGCGCCGCGCAGGGTCAGGCGGTACCCCAGGGAGTCCCGGGGCACGCTGCGGCGGTGAAGGGTCTGCACCAGCAGGGGACGTTTGCGGCCCGGGAACCGTGCGCACAAAGCTCCCAGGGCATGGTCGTGGCTCAGATGGGTGTGCAGGACCTGGACGCGGTGGCGGCGCAGATGGCGCGGCAGGGCCACCAGGTCGTGCAGGGTGGCCCGAACGCCCATGTACCGATCCAGAGCGAACTCGGTCGTGACCCGCAGACCATAGCCCGCCGCCTTTTCGGGGACGTTCTCCTCGGCATGACGCACATCCCGCGGCACGGCGCGGCACGCAAACAGGACCTCGTGTCCCAGGTCCCGCAGGCCTCGGCACATCTGCAGCACCGGTTCGGCGGGGCCGGTCCAGCGCCAGTCGCTGTAGAGACACAGGATGCGCAACGGTGTTGACGGGACGGGAACTTGGGGGTGGTTTGCCATGGCATGCCATATGGTCTCGGAAAGACTCTGTATTCGGGCATCTGTGCCCGGGGGGCCGCGGGCGGTCCGGCCCGGTACGGTGCGATTCGTAATGTAGGCATCCACGGCGGCGCCGGAAAGGGGGCGCGGCTGGAAAGGGACTTGCGGACGGGGGCGGAGGCGGCATCTTGTAGGTGCGGACTGGTCGGGCGACCTGCCGCGGCGTGCTGGTGCGGTCCGGAGAGGAGTTCATTGCGGCGTGTTCCGCGTCTGCCACACAGGTTGTCGCCACCTTGTTTCCGGGTCTCGTCGCCTCCTCTGGGCCCTGGTCTGGGCGGCGATCGCGGCCGGGGCGGCCCAACCCCGGGTGCTGTTGGTGAATTCCTACGGGCCCGAGGTGCGCTGGGCCATGGAGATCACGGCGGGTGTCCGGGAGGGTCTGACGGAGCACTTCCCGGGTGTTACGGTGCTGGTGGACCACATCGAGGCCGATCCCATGGCGTTGGAGGAGGCCTCGGGGCGGCTGGCGTCACGGATCGCGGCGGGACACCGCGCGGAAGCCTACGATGTCGCGATCGCGGCGGACGATGCCGCGTTCCAGTTCGTGCTGTCGCGTCACGAAGTCCTGCTCCCGGGGGTGCCGGTGGTGTTCTGCGGGGTCAGTGACTTCGGGCCCGGGCAGCTTCGTGGGCAGCGCCTGGTTACGGGGGTGCTGCAGTTGCCCGACCTGCGCTTGCCGCTGGTGACCGCAGTGGCCAGGCAGAAGGCGTTCCGGCATCTGGTGGTGGTTCACGACGGCACCCCGGCCGGTCTCGAATACCGCCGCATCTTTGGCGACCTCGAGGAGGAACTGCTCGCCATCAAACCCGACATCCGGTTTGTGTACCTCAGCGGCGAGGCCCTGTCGACAGCGGAGATGATCGAAAGCGTCCGTCTGTTGCCGCCGGACTGCCTGTTGCTGCTGACGGTATGGTATTGTGGCAAGGACGGGGAATTCGTCCCGCGCAGCGAGTTGATCTCCCGCGTGGCCCGGACCTCTCCCGTGCCGGTGTACAGCGCTTCGGAACTTGCGGTCGGCCACGATCTGTCCCGGGAACGGCTGTTGGAGGCCTACCGCCTCGGGAAGGCCGCCGCGTCACTGACGGTCCGGATCCTGCGGGGAATTCCGCCGTCGGAGATCCCGGTGGAGGTGCTGACGCCGGTGGTGGACGAGGGCCATGTGCTTGGGGGCATGGAGTCTTCGCGCCGGGTGGCCCCGGCGCCCCCCTCCGCGGGCGGCGGCTTGTTCGCGGGTCGTTCGGGGCTCGTTGCTGCCTTCGCGGCGGCATTGGTTTGCCAATGTCTCCTGATCGCGATGCTGTTCCGCGTCATGGGGAGCCGGCGACGGACCCAGGCGGCACTGGAACAGAGCCGCAATCGGCTGGAGGTGGTTCTCGACAGCGTGGGAGTCGGGCTGGTGGAGTGGGACCTGAGGACGAACACGATTGCCGTCAGCGAGCATTGCTCCGCCATGCTGGGGTATGCGCCGGGTGATCTTCCCACGCAGGCCGACGCCTGGGGCGACATGATCCACGCCGAAGACCGGGAAGCCGTGACGGCAGCCCTCTCGAAGTACCTCGACGACGGCAGCACCTCGTTCCGGAGGCGTTGCCGGATCCGAGGGAAGGGCGGAGACTACCACACCGTCGACATGCGCGGTGAGACCGTGGACCGGGACGCGGACGGCACCCCAATTCGACTGGTCAGCGTCTTGCTCAGCGTCACCCCGCCCGAGATGTGGGATGCCTCGGGTGCTTCGCATGGGGGACCGGGCTGCGACCCCTGGGCGCGGGGCGGCGAGGTCCCTCCCGAGGGCAGCGGCTGACGGCGCGGCGTGCCGCATGGCCGGGCCGGGCGCCGGCGTGCGCCGGCTGCCATTGGGCGGCATTGGAGGCGTTGGCAATCGAGGATCGTGATGCTGGCAAGCGAGGCGCAATTGGTCGTGGTCGACTTCGAGAGCACGGGCAGCATTGGGGAACTTCCCAGCGAGCCCTGGCAGATTGGGATGGTGTGGTTCGACCGCGGCCGGGCGGTTCCGGAGCGGCGTTTCTGCAGTCTGTTGCGGATCGGGGACCGTCCCTTCAACCCGTATGCCCCGGGCCGACACGCCGTGCTGCGCCAGGAACTGCGCGCTGCTCCCCTGCTCGCCGAGTTGTGGCGGGACCTCAGCCGCTGGCTCGAAGGGAGGGCCCTGGCAGGCCACAGCGTGGCCACGGAGAGGAAGTTCCTCGAAGAGGCGTTTCCGCTGCATGGCCTGGGACCATGGGTCGACACCCTCGAACTCTCCCGGATCGCCTATCCCCGGGCCCCCAGCCACGGCCTCGAAGACCTCCTGGACCTCCTGCACCTGCGGCGGACGGTCGATGAGGCCTGCCCGGGCCTCCAACCCCATGACGCCCTGTTCGACGCGGTTGCCTGTGCCGCCCTGCTGGAACACCTCCTCGGGCTGCCGCACTGGCAGAACGTCTCCCTGGAGGAATTGTCCAGGGCCCGGGCGGTACGGAACCGTCCGAGGAGTCGGGTCACCGGATTGCGCCGCCCACGGGACGGG
>JAFGRS010000088.1 GCA_016935045.1 Lentisphaeria bacterium
CTCCCCGTACGTTCCTGAAATGCCTTCTCGCAGAAGTATCCCGGACAGCGCTCCTTGACGATGTGGCACTGCACCACGACGAGGTAGTCTTTTTCGGCCATATCTGCCTCCTGTGTCTGCTTTCCCGGCCCTCCCGGGGCCCGACCGTCCGGGGAGGGCGCTTCCCGTCGCCTGCGCCGCGCCTCCCTTACCGGCCGCGCCGGACGGCGCCATTCGTCCGGTTTGCGGCGCCGGCCGCTGGACGCCATGGGGACGTCCCCCGCAACGCAAGCGGTGCGGGGTCGAGCGCGGCCCGTACGGTGTCCCGGCGCGTCAGGGGGCGGGCGCGGGACGGTACCAGAGTGTCTTCCAGTAGCGGTCGTCCAGCACGTAGGGATCGACCCCGGCCTCCCGGGGAGGGGTGTCGGGCAGGACGCCGTAGCGGATCATCTCGCGGATGTACTCCGGGCGGGGACGGAAGTCGTCCATGTCAAAGCGTCGGATGCGTTCGAGATGTCTCGCGGCTGCGCGTATGCCATCGAGGAGGAGCCGGTAGTCGGGGTCGGAGGTATCGGCAAACACGGGACGCTCCGGGGATGGCGTGGCTGCCTCGAGGGGGAGTCGGCAGAGACCGTACCCTCCCGCCTCGGGGGCCAACGGCGCCAGGAGCAGCACGCTGTGGGCGGGATCGCTGAGATTGTAGAGAATATGCCTCGAATAGCGCAGGATCGGGCTGCCGTAGTGGATGGCCCAGGGGGGCATTCCCAGGTCGTCGGAGGGGGAATCGGGCAGGGGGCGTTCGGGGGCGCCATGGCAGCCGAGGCACCTTCTGTTCTGCGCCTCGTGCGCGGCCCGGGTTTCGGGCCAGTCGCGGTCGCTGCGGTCGAGGTGGTTTTGGGCGTAGCCGCCGATCATGCCGCTGCCCAGGGCCGCGTAGGTCCCCGGCCATGCCGCGCCCGAGTTGACCCACAGGCGCACGATCCGTTGGTCCGGCTCGGGCACGCGCACACCGTGGTGTGTGCCGTCCATTTTGCTCAGCAGCGGGCTGGCACTGTCTCCGATCCGGCGCGCCGGGTAGCCGCTGCGGGGCAGGTTGCGGCCGTCGGCCACGAGCCGTCGCGCCGAGAGGGTGAAGTAGCTGTGGGAGTAGACCGGCCCCCGGTCGCCGCTCAGCAGCACGCCGCCGGCGCGTTTCTCCGGGCGGTGGCAGCGCACGCAGTGCCGATCGAGGACGGGCTGTACGTCGCGCGGGTAGTCCATCACCTCGGGCACTCCGTCGATGGGTTCCGGAAGCCGTGCCGGCTGCCGGAGCGCGAGGGCATGACCACGGCGCGACGGCACCTCGCCCGGCGCTTCGGTGCGTGCTTCGTGGCACCCCACGCAGCCCATCACCTCTCCCGGCATCACGCCGGTGAAGCTCTGCATGCGCTTCACCGACCGCCCCTGGCGATCCAGGGCCACAAAGAGGAACGCGCGCTTTGCCGGCAGCAGGAAATGGGCCGAACCATCCGCCGCGACGGGGACCGTGCCCACGATTCGTTCGAGGGTAAAGGTGCCCCCATAGCTCATGGGCTCCATACCACCCGTAAAGTTGATGGGTTTGGGGAGGGTTTCGAGGACCAGCAATTGCGTGATGGACCCGCGTTCCACCCCATCCATGTCGCGTCCCCGGTAGACATCGCTCAGGATGAGTGTCCCGGTAGCCTGAGCCGGGTCCACGCGGGTCGGGATGGGCGGTTCCCGGGGGCGTTGCCGTAGGGGTCTCGGCTCGTGCAGATGGACGCCGGGCCACGCGGCCGGCAGTTCCCAGACGGACCATTCCTCGCCTTCGCGGGGGATGAGGACGAGTTCCCGGCCCCTGGCGGCGAGGAACCAGGACGTCCCGATGGCGTAGGGATCACAGTAGTCCGCACGAGTGGTCAGGTCCCTGAGGGAGGGTGTGTGATCCGGTCCCCGCTTCGGCGAAACCAGGGCCACCATGCCGCGGTGTTCCCGGGAACCGTGTCCCGGAGAGTGAATCAGCACCACCTCGTCGCTGTCGGGGACGGGTTTGGCGTCGATGAAGACCCCACCGGGGTTCTGGTTGCCGAAGTAGACCATCTGGCCGGTACCGTCGGGGTTCGCGGTCCACAGGTGGTGGTAGTGCACCTGGGAGCGGTCCACGTACTCCCAGCGCTGGTACAGGATGCGGCCGTCCGGCAGCACCCACGGGGTGTTGTCGTGTTCGATGTTTGCCGAGAGCTGCCGGATGTTGCCGCCGTTGCCGTCACATCGGTAGAGAACCCCCACCTGGGTCAGCCAGCAGTTGACCCAACGCCGGCAACGCGACGAGACGAAGAGAATCCCCCCGTCGGGAAGGCACACCGGCTCGATGTCGTCGTAGTTCCCGTCGGTGAGCTGACGGCATTCTCCTCCCGCGGCCGGTACCTCGTAGAGATGGAACCAACGACTCCCTCCGCGACGCCGGGAGAACAGGACCCGTTCCCCGTCGTAGCTGACGCAGGGGTCCCGCACGCTGCCCTCGGGATCGTCCACCAGGAGCCGAAGTGCGTCGTCCCGGACGTCGTAGACGGCCAGCCGGCCGCCGGCGCGGTAGCAGGGGCGGGACGGGTCCGGGGCATAGTATCCGAAGTTGGCGTACCAATGGCCATCCACGCCGTCCTCCCGGGCAGCCAGCACGATGCTCTCGACACCGTGCTCCAGCAGTATGCGTCGGGCCGCCTGCCGGCGCGCGACCCGGGCACGGCGCCGCGCCTCCTCGGCCCGGGCCATCGTCTCCCGCACGGCCCGGGCTGGATCGGGGTCCGGGAACTCCACCTCCCGGATGCTGTAGAGCCGGTGCACGCCCGTCCGCAGGCAGAGGACTCGAAGGAACCGCCCTGTAGCCGCCAGGCCGTCCACTTCGTCCACGAGTGTATCCGCGGCCACGGATGCGCGCCGCCCCTCGGGGTCACGCCGTTGCGCCACCGTCCGCCAGTCTTCGCCGTCCTCGGAGACCTGCAGGTCGTAGTCCAGGGCCGCGGCCCGTTCCCAGGCCAGCACCAGGCGGTCGATCCGCACGCTTCGGCCGAAGTCGATGCGCAGCCATTCGGGGGACGTGCCTCCGGCACGGCTCGCCCAGCGCGTGCCGCGGTCTCCGTCGAGGGCATCCTCCGCGGGATAGGGTGCCGAGTGTACGCTCGAAGCAGCCACGGGCAGCGGGACTTCGGCAGTGCTCTCGAGGGCGGCTGCCGGCGAGGTCCCCAGCGCAAGCAGCAACAGCGAAACCCAGGCTTCGAGGGAACGCAGACCGGACCTCGGCACCGGGATCGCGCCGCGGGTGCAGGCAGAGGGCCGGGTGCGGAGACGTCGGGGACCGCCATCCTCGGCGGCCACCTGCGCGCCCGGCAGGCACGGCGGGGCCGCCGAGGGCCCGCCTCCTTCGGGGCCCCGGCAGGAAGGGTCCCTGGCGTCCAAAGGCCCGATGCGGGGACGGGCATTGCGCGTGCCCGGCCGGGTGAACCGGCGCCGCCGGGAGACGTTGCGCCCCGGCGCGCGGAAGGGTGCCGGACCGGCGGCCGGGGGCCAAGCCGTCCGCGATCCTGCGTGTCCGACAGGGATCTCCGTCACAGCAGCACGCACAGCCACACCGTCACGGCAAGGAGAATGGAGAGGAAGACCGCCGCGGAGCCGAGGTCCTTGGCCTGCCTTGACAGCTCGTGATGGTCGAGGCCGATCCGGTCGACGGTGGTCTCGATGGCCGTGTTCAGCAACTCGACCACCATGACCAGCAGCCAGCTCCCGATCAGGAGGGCGCGTCCGACGGCGCCCGGTCCGAACCGCAGGGCCCCCGGCACAACCAGCAGCACGAGGACGAGGGTTTCCTCCTGGAAAGCCCGCTCCCGCCGCAACGCATGCCCGAGGCCGAGAAGAGACGTCGTGAGGGCCCGACGCAAACGCGCCATCCGTGACAGTCGCCCGCCCATTTCCATCGGTCACTCCGGCCGGTCTCCGTATCGGTCGATCACCCACCCCGCCGCACGGCAGCCGCTTGGGGCCGCCCCCATCGTCCGGTTCCGCCGGGCATGGGCCCCGCGAACCGAGGGGGAATGGGCGCCACTCGGCTCGTGGCGCCTATCCGGGATCGCCATCATCTTGCGGTTGCGCCGGGGATCAGGCCCCCTTCGCGACCAGGTTGCGGACGTCCATCGTCCCGGTGTCCACCTTCAGCGCGATCGCTCCCGGCGGGAGCAGCGCGAATTCCGGGTACGTGCCGATGTCGCAGCTCAGCACCGCGACGTTGTTGATGGTGAGGCGGAGTGCCGTACCCTCGAGTGACGCCTTGAGCCAGTTCCAACGTGTCCCGCCGGTGTTCGGGTCCGCCGCGGGCGCCACGCGGCCCGCCAGGGCGCCGGTCGAGTGGGTATCCCGCGGCGCCCAGCGGTCCTCCTTGAGGGGGATGACGATGCCCTCCCCTGCCCTGTCCGCGCGCAGCACCAGGGCGCCCTCCGCGCGGGCGCTGAGACGGAAGTCGAAGGCCACCGACACGTCGCCCCACAGGCGCTCCGAACACAGCACCCCGGGTGCCGCGTACCCTCCACGCAGAATGCCACCCGCGGCGGACCACGACGACGACGGCTCGCAGCACAGTCCCGACAGATCCTGGCCCTGGAACAGCAGCTCGTAACCGTTCTCTTCCTCTTCGTCCGAGAGAAAGGCCGGCCAGTCGGGGATCCGCATCTCCCCCAAATCCAGCATGGTCAACAGCGCGCTGTCGGCCGTCTTCAGGGGCAGCACCACGCGGGAACGGCGCCGGGCCGATTCGTAGGTGGCGAAGATCAACTGCGTCGCCCGCAGGGCGTTCTCGCTGCACAGAATGGAGCGTCTTCCCGTGAGCACGCAGTCGATGCTGTCCAGCATGTGTCGGCTGGTATCGCCGCCGGGGATTTTGTCGGCCTCGACAGGGACGCGTCCCCAGGGATGTCCTGCCTTCATGAGCATGAGCTTGCCGTGGTCCAGGTCCATCATTCCTTCAGCGCCGATCACACGGATCGTAGCCGGCGAGGCCATTCCGCGTCCCGTGGTCAGCAGGCCGGTCACGCCGTTTGGCCATTTCACGTAGCAGAGGCCGGCCGTTTCGATGCGGGCGCCGAAGACCAGGCTGTCCTCGACACAGGCGATCTGGCCCATCACCCAGTCCGGATCCAGGTCGTCGTTGTAGAACAGCATCATGTCGAACCAGTGCGTGCCCCAGTCCAGCAGATTCGAGCAATCCATCTCCAGGCGCTGCAATTTGCCGATGGCGCCCTCCCGGATCAGTTCCCGGGCCTTGGCCCAGTGGGGTCCGAAACGCCGCTGGTGACTGAAGGTCAGCATCACCCCGGCCGCCTCGCAGGCCTCGTGCATGCGCACGGCTTCCCCGTAGGTCGGTGCCATGGGCTTTTCGGCGTTGATCAGGCGCGGCACGTGGGGCGCCTCCAGGCAGGCCAGTACCGCCTCGCAGTGCAGGCGTGGCCAGAGGCACATCGAGACGACATCCAGGCGTTCGGCGGCCAGCATCTCGCGGTAGTCTTCGTAGACGGCGGGAATGGAGAACATGTCCGCCAGGCGTCGCGCGGCCGGAGCATGAATGTCGGCACAGGCCTTCATTTCCACCCGGTCGCTCTGGGCATAGCCCAAGGCGTGGTTGCTGCCGCGTCCGCCGCAGCCGATGATGCCGACCCGAAGCTTCGCCATGGTATGATCCTTCACACGGTTTGCCGGGAACTTCCGGGGACACGCAGCAACCTATCGCCCCGGCGTCCCATTGCCATGACCGGCCGCGTGGATTCGTAATGCCTCAGTCAAACCCGCGAATGCCCGCGCGGCCGCGAGCGTTCCATCCCCCTGGAGCGCGAGCGTACCGCGAGCATCCCTA
>JAFGRS010000659.1 GCA_016935045.1 Lentisphaeria bacterium
GCTCGCTCGGGACGTACCACTGCGGGTATGCCCGCTGCGCTCGCGCCTTGCCAGGAACCGGGATTGGCTGCAGCAAAATGGGAAGTTCTTCCCGCGCGGGCCCTTAGGGTGTGAAGGCACGGTCGGCGGTCGGGTGAGAGACGGGCGGTATCCGGCGAGTCCGATGCATTGGCGCAGGAGTCAGGCATGGCTAGGCGGGCGGGGATCAACAGGCGCGAGTTCGTGCGCGGGGCGGCGGCCAGTGCGGCCTGGGCCGGGGCCTGGGCTTTCGGGGCTGAGGGCTTCGGGGGCGCCGGTCCGCGTCCCAACATCCTCTGGATCACCTGCGAGGACACCTCGCCGCGGTTCGGGTTCTGTGGCGACGCCTACGCCGTCACCCCGCACCTCGACCGCTTGGCCACGGAGTCCGTGCACTACCGCCATGCCTTCGCCACGGCCCCGGTCTGTTCGCCGGCCCGTTTCTGCCTGATCAGCGGTCTGTACGCCCATGCCTTCGGCACCCAGCGTCTGCGTTCCCGCTTCCCGGTACCCGACTGGGTGTGCGGACTTCCATCCTTCTTGCGCGCGGCGGGGTACTACTGCACGAACAACGTGAAGACCGACTACAACACCGCCGCCGAACCCCGCCTCGTGCGCGAGTCCTGGGATGTGTGCAGCGGCAAGGCCCACTGGCGCGGACGCGCGCCCGGGCAACCGTTTTTCGCCGTTTTCAACCTCACCCAGACACACCAGGGCCCCACGAACGTCCTGCCCCAAGAGCAGTTCGAACGAACCATCGCTTCGACCCTCACGTCTCAGGAACGCCACGACCCGGCCCGGGCGGCCGTCCCACCCTACTACCCCGACACCCCCAGCGTGCGGCGCATCATGGCCAGGGTCTACGACTGCATCACCGCCATGGACCGCCGGGCGGGGACTATCCTCACGGAACTGGCCGAGGACAGTCTTGCCGACGACACCCTCGTGTTCTTCTATCCCGATCACGGCCAGGGCATTCCGCGGGGCAAGCGAACTCTCTATGACAGCGGCTTGCGGGTTCCCCTGCTGATCCGCTTTCCGCCCCGCCTCCGCCATCTGGCCCCCGCCGGGCCCGGGTCCTCGTGCGACCGTTTGGTGAGTTTCGTCGACTTCGGAGCGACGGTTCTCAGCCTGGCCGACGTGCCGCTCCCCGCACACCTCCAGGGAACGGCCTTCCTCGGCCACGCCGCCGGACCGGAGCGGCAGTGGGTGTACGGGGCTCGGGACCGGGTGGACGAGGCCATCGACCTGAGCCGTTCCGTGCGGGACCAGCGCTACCTCTATATCCGCAACTACATGCCGCACCTCTCCTGGAACGCACCGGAAGGGTACTCGGACCGTTCCGAACTCCGCCGCGAGATCACCCGGTTGGCACAGGAAAACCGCCTCGACGCAGCCCAGTTGACCTACGCGGGGCGCACCAAGGCGCCCGAAATGCTCTTCGACAGCCTCGCGGATCCCCACCAAATCCAGAACCTGGCCGAGGGCCCGGCGGCACGGCCCGTGCTCGAACGCAGGCGCGGCGCTCTGCGGGAATGGCTGTTGGGAATCCGTGATCTCGGCTTCATGCCCGAGTGGCGTGCCGCCCAACTCTGCGCCGGTGGACGCCCGCTGCGCGAAGCCGCCGACGCTGAGGCGTACCCCTTCGAGCGTGTGTTCGAAACCGCGGAATGGGTCGGGCGTCCGGATACCACATCCAAGCTGGCGTCCCGGCTGGCCGACGCCGATTGCTCCGTACGCTACTGGGCCGCCATCGGGTTGCGGGCCGCGGGAGCAGCCGCCGCGGCGCATGGGGAGGCCTTGCGGCAGGCATTGGAGGATCCGTGTCCGCCGGTGCGCATCGAAGCGGCAGGGGTTCTGGCCGACCGCGGCGACGCCGCAGCCCTGAAAGTCCTGTCGGCGGCCGTCGTCAGCAGCGACCCGCAGGAAGCGGTCCATGCGGCCCGAACCCTGCAGCTCCTGGGGCCGATGGCTCGGAATGCCCTGCCGGCGATGAAGGAGGCCCTCGATCGGTCCAAGGGCGGCCGCGCCGAGGGCTCAATGTACATCCGGTTTGCCCTGGAACCCGCCATCGCGGCGCTGGAGGGACGACAGTGATCGCGGCGCGCGGCAGGGCAGTGGTCTTCGCCGGCGCCCGGGCGGTGGCGGCGCCGTGCTGGTGGGGGTGTGGAAGCCCGGCGCCCTGAGCTGCTCCCTTGTCCTCCCCGCGGCGGATGCCTGGCACGTCTGGCTGCGCTGTGCCGTGCCGGGCACCCCCACCGTCGCGTTCGGAGCCAACACGAGGTCCGAAGCCGACCTGCATGCCACGGAGGTAGCCGAAACCGCGGCCCTGGGCAAGCTGGCCGCCCCCCCGCGCCTACCAGTGGCGTCGCCTCGGCAGGCTCGATCTGCGACAGGGGGAGAACACCTTCCTTCTCGGCACCGGCGCCCTGCGTCCCGACGGCTTCTTCCTCACACCCGATGCGGACTTCACACCTGACGACGGGCTCCTCGAGGAGGCGGTCCGGGCTCGGGACGCTCCCAAGGGACAGGCGCTGCCGGAACTGCGCCACGACCGTCGCATCGCGCTGACCGTGGCCGGGGCGTATCGCGAAGCGGTGCTCCTGCCGGAAGGTGGGGCGCTCCCCGTCACCCCGGATGACGGCGGGACACGGGTCACGGTACCCCGCGTGGACATCCACGTCATGGTCGTGTTTTCGCCGTGACCCGACGCCGTCCTGACGCTTGCGGAAGCCATGCCGAGCGGAGAGAGTATCCCTGGTGAAAACTCTCTGACGTTTCGAGCCCGTGACCGTCGGAAAGGCAGCCTGAGCCGGCAGGAGTGACCCCTGCGACCCACTCGCCAAGAGATCGTTCCCTGCGCGTCTCTTCGCGTGTTTCGCGGTTCCTGAATCGAAGAAGTCAGCGGCGGACGACGCTCCGCGGGGCGGGTCATGTGCCTTGCCCGCCGGGCAGTCATGCAGCGATCGGCATCGAAGGAACAGGCCATGGCAGTTCGACTCCCTGCACCCGTCAACACCCCTGAAATGGCCGCCCGGGCCGAGTTTGACGAGCGCGTGAGGCAGTATGTCCGTCCCTGCCGGGTGGTGTGGGTTTCCGCTGCGGCGGGAGCAGCCGTCGAGGGAGCCGAGTCCCTCCTCGAAGCACGCACCGGCCAGATCAGCACCAGGCCGGATCGCCCGTGCGTTCTGCGCAACGGCAGCAGCGGCAAGGCCGGGGTCCTGCTCGATTTCGGCCGCGAGCTGCATGGGGGGGTGCAGCTTCTGGTCTGGCGTTGCCGCAACCGGGAAGGCCGCTCCGGGGTCCGCGTCCGCGTGCGTTGTGGCGAGTCGGCGATGGAGGCGATGAGCGAGTTGGGGGGCCCAGGGAACGCCACGAACGACCATGCCGTGCGGGACGGTATGGCGGAGGTGGGGTTCTTCTCCGTTCACGAGACAGGGGTCACCGGTTTCCGCTTCGTACGCCTTGACCTCGAAGGACCCGATTCCTGGGTCGAGCTGAAGAGTGTGCGGGCGATCTTCACCTATCGTGACCTCGAGTACCTGGGCCGTTTCTACTCGTCGGAGGAACGGCTCAACCGCATCTGGCGCACCGGCGCCTACACGGTGCACCTGAACATGCAGACGTTTCTCTGGGACGGCATCAAGCGCGACAAGTTGGTCTGGGTCGGCGACATGCATCCCGAGGTGGCGACCATTCTGGCGGTCTTCGGGGCCCATCCCGTGGTGCCGCGGAGCCTCGATTTCGCCCGCGACGACGCGCCGCTTCCCGCCTGGATGAACGGCATCAGTTCCTACTCGATCTGGTGGGTCCTGATTCAGCACGCCTGGCATCTCCACACCGGTGACCTGGCGTACCTGCGTGCACAGCACGCCTACCTGCGCGGGTTGCTGCGCCAGTTGGCCGGCCTGGTGGACTCCGAGGGTCGGGAAGGTCTCCCCGAGAAGCGCTTCCTGGACTGGCCCAGCGAGGGTGACGACACGGCCAAACACGCCGGTCTGCAGGCCCTCTTGGTTTTGGCCTTCGAGCGCGGCGCCGCGCTGCTCCATACCCTCGGCGACGACGAATCCGCCACTCGGGCCGAACAGATGCTTGCCTTGCTGCGCCGGCAGCGCCCGGAGCCGGGCAGCAGCAAGCAGGCCGCCGCACTTCTGGCGCTGGCCGGTCTGCACGACGCGCGCCGTCTGAACGAATCCGTCATGGCGGTCGACGGCCCGCGCCGGATGTCCACGTTCTACGGCTACTATGTGCTGCAGGCCAGGGCCCTTGCCGGCGACTTCCAGGGCTGCCTGGACTGCATCCGGACCTACTGGGGAGCCATGCTCGATCTCGGGGCGACCACGTTTTGGGAGGACTTCGACCTGGACTGGATACCCGGTGCGGCAGGCATTGCGGATCTGGTGCCGGAGGGGAAGAAGGACATCCACGGCGACTGCGGCAACTACTGCTACCGAGGGTTCCGCCACAGTCTATGCCACGGTTGGGCATCGGGTCCGACCGCATGGCTTTCCGAACACGTGCTCGGGATTCGGCCCCTCGTACCGGGATGTAGTGAGGTCGTCGTCGAACCGCATCTCGGGGACCTGCGCTGGGTCGAGGGGGCCTACCCGACACCGTCCGGCGTGATCCGTGTGCGCCACGAACGGGTGGGGGACGGTTCCGTGAAGACATCCCTGGACGTGCCCGGTGGCGTGACCGTGCGCCGGGCGCCGCCGCGGGTCCCGTGAGGGGGGGGGCCCGGCGGGCCGGGAGTGAGATCCTGTCCAGAAAGAGGTCTTCCACCGCCACTGTCCTTGCGGCATCGGCGGCGGGGACCCGGGCGCCGACCTTCTCTCGCATCGTCGCTCCACTGCCGCAAGGACAGTGGCGGCGGGGACCCGGGCACAGATCGTGAATGCCTCAGTCAACGCCGGGAGGCTCGCGATACGCTCGCGCTCCAGGGGGCGGGAGGCTCGCGAGGATCGTGGTGTCGTTGGCGGCAGACTCCACTGGGTTACGCCCGGGAATCACCCCTGGTTGCGCATACCATACGACAGGACCATAGTACGCGAAGGTGAAGCAACGCACGACATAGGGGGATTCCGGAGCATGTCGTCCACGAATGCCGAGCCGCGGGAGCCGGTTCCCGACCCGGAGGAGAGCCGTCCCGAACCCGTACCCCCGCCCGCGGAGGCAGCGCCCGGAGAGGGGACTTTCTGTCCAAGTTGCGGCATGCCCCTGGCGGATGGAGCGGTCCTGTGTACGGATTGCGGCTTCGACCTGCGGGACGGGGGCCGCATGGCGGATGCTTCCCGGGTCAGCGGCCCGCCCAGATCCCTCGCGGAGAAGCTGCCGGAGGTGTTCATGGACTGCTTCCCGGGGTTCTACCGGCCCTGGGTGATCGTGATGGCACTGCTGTGTGCGGGGGTGGCCTGTTTCCTGGGAGTGTTTACCGCCATCATCTTCGGCCTGGGGGCGTACCTCACCGCCGGCTGGATGGGGGTAGTTGCCCTGGCCGCCTGGGCCCAGGCTGTGGCTTTCGTCTCCGTGGGGCGGGTGGAATTCCTGAAGACGGCGCTGGCAGACATGGAGGGAACGCAGTTCAGCGTCTTCCTGTGCCTCGTCTTCGCTCCTCCGGTCGCCCTGGGGGCGTTCCTGGGGATGCTCAGCTGCGGCGCCGGCTGAAGGATGCGGCGGGGAGGTCAGCGGGCGTAGTACTCGACCACGCGCATAATCTCCACGTTGGCGGGAATCTCCTCCAGGAGCGGCTCGCGGGAAACCAGGACCCGGCAGTTCTCCGAGTCGATCTCCAGGTACGGCGGCGGCACGATGTCCGTTGTCTTTGCGATCGAGGCGATGGCAGGAGAGCGTTGGCTGTTGATGCTCACGACCTGCCCCGGCTTGAGCCGGTAGCCGCCGCGGCTGACGATCTTGCCGTCGACGAGGACATGGCGGTGGGAAACGACCTGCTGTGCGGCGAAGATGGTGGGAGCCAGGCCGCTGCGGTACACCACGCTGGAGAGACGCATTTCGAGGTTGCGCAGCAGCTTGTCGCCCGTGGCGCCGGTTCCGGCCTTGGCCTTCAGGTAGAGAAAACGGAGGCCCTTCTCGCCGATCGCGTAGTGGGCCCGCAGTTTCTGCTTCTCCAGCAGCAGTTCCGCGTAGGTGGACAACTTCGAGCGGCGTTTGCTGCCGTGCTGTCCGGCGGAGTAGGGCCGTTTCACGCTGGGGCACTTCGGGTTGCCCCACACGCAACTGCCCAGACGACGGCAGAACTTGTGTTTGGGTCCGGTTTTCATGCAGCGCCTGTCCTTCCGCGGTGTCAGGGTCTTCGGCCTGTTGACCTGTTTCGATGTGCCCTGGGTCAGACTCTACACCTGCGTCCACCCGGATGGCAGGCTCGCGGCAGCGCCCCGGAACAAGCCGGGAAGCGCCGCCTGAGGGCACGGATTGCCGAATGACCGAAGCAATAGTATAGCTCCGGAGAAGGGTCCTGCAAGCCAACCCATAGCCGCGGCAGCCCCGACGAATATGGTGTCTGCATATCCCCGGAGGGCTGCTCTGTTGTTTTTGGTTGCGGCAGCGGGGCACGGCGAGTCC
>JAFGRS010000660.1 GCA_016935045.1 Lentisphaeria bacterium
AGTGGTACGTCCCGAGCGAGCAACGCCGCCAGGGAGCGGGAGCGGCGCAGCCCTTCGGGGCGAGGCGGCGCACGGCCATCCGCTGCGCACCTTGTCGCTTACATACCTTAGGGTATGCGCCCTCCTCGTGCCTTGCGGATGACCATGCGGCGCCTCGCCAAAATGTGAAGCTATTTCCGTGCGGACCCTTACTGTACCACGTCGGGCGACGTGGCACAGGACGTGCACTCCGCCCCGGGATGGAACCGGACCAGGGCCCCGCCGCAGGTGGTTCCCTCTCGGTCCACACCTTGCAAAGTGTGGACCAACGTTGCGGGATCAAAGGGACCATCCAGTGTGCTTTGCTAGAGGTTTCCTTGCGGCGAAGGCTCACTTGTAAGTCCGTCGTAGAGAATCCTAACATATTGTATATAAGCCTACTATATGGGGAAGCCGCCACGAAGTCGAAACCCCTATTGTGATAAGAGACCTTTGGGACAACACACTCAGTCCACACTTTGCAAAGTGTGGACCTGGGTTTTGGCGGAAGTCGGCTGTTCGGCATGCCGCCGCGGTTGGTCCGCCCGCCTTCGGTCGGCCCCTTCGTCGGGCTGCTGCATCTGGCTCTGTCCGCATCATGACGCAAAACGTGGGTCGATTATGCAGGTTGTCATGGACACACTCTGGGCGGCGGGCGAGCCCCTGCACATGAACGAGATCATCCTGCGCGTCCGGAGGGACCACGGAGTGGAACTGAAGCGCCAGTCCATGTGGTGCGAGGACGATCTGCTCAGACCGATCCTGCATTGCTGCTGCCGGCAGGCCGGTCCTCCCGGTGCACCGCTCTTCTCGGCCCGGGACGCCAACCCTGGCGCGCAAAAACCGGACGCACGCTTCCGCGCTTTCCTACGGCCGGCTGCTGTACCGCCAGCCCGCCTTCCTCTGCGATCTCTGCGCTTCCGCGCAAGACATCTTCTTCTCCGGTTCCAACATCGAGTTCGGCGACCGCCGCACGGAAGCGATCGAACCGCTGCCACGCCGGCGCGGGGTCGGCTGCCGCAGCGGTCTTGGCGGAGGCAGTTCCCGGGTTCCGGGTCTCTGGCGGTTTGCACCGGAGGCCTTTGGGGGGTATGGGATGGAACGTGACGGAACCGTTCACCCGGACGAGGCACGATCGGCATGAAGACAATGGGGCCTCGCCAAGCCGGTTTGCCGGTTTCGTTTGGCGCGAACCTGGTTCTCGACGTCAACGGTCAGCGTACGAGCATCCCCCGGTCCGGGAGCCCCGAACCCCGCCCGACCCCCTTCCAGGTCTGCGATTTCGGAGGACGGATGGACAAACTGCGCGTCGAGAACCCCAGACTGCCATTGCTGCAGCTCCGGGACCTGCGGCAGGAAGGGGGCATCCTGCGGGCCGGACGCCCCGAACGGCTGACCATGATCGTGCGCAATGCGGGAGTGGCGACTGCAAAGGCGACCGCCCGTCTCGAATTCCCCGACGGCAGCCGCTGCCTGGGGGACGTCACCTACGAACTGGGCGCGCTGTCCCCGGGTGGCGGGGACGCCTGCGGCAACTGCGGCTCGACCTGGCCACCGGGGACTGCCTCACGGGCACCTGCCGGTTCGATGCCGTCCGCATCCTCCGACCGGCAGAACACTGACGTACCAGAACGGACTGTAGGCCGCGCGCAACCAACGGTGGATCCCGATGGAAGGCACGGCGGCGGAGCGTCGGCTCACGGCATGACGCAGCACAAACGGGCGTTCTGCTTGCGCACGGCAGGGAATTCCGTCTGTCTTGACTGAGCGTTGGCACGGGAAGCATGAGGCCATCAAGAGCACAGCAGGGCAGGGGCCGGAGCACGGCTCGGGCCGGCGGTGGACGCCTGTGGCGGTGCCTGGCCTTGACGGGCCTGTGCCCCGTGCTGTGTCTGGCGGACGCCTGCGTGCGGCTCGCCTTCACCGTCACTCCCGAGGCGGGGTGGTTCGGCCCGACCGCGAACCTCGATGTCCTCGCCGCGGGAGGCCCCCGGCTGCGCCTGGCCATTCGTGCCCGGGGCTTCCACGCGCAGGTCCCCGGGGAGAACCGTTCCCTGCGGCTGGGACACCGCCTGCGCCCCGGTCCACACGAACTCCGCCTTCGCGTCCGCGACTCGGAGGCCCTCGTCATCGTCGACGGGCGCAGACTCGGAACCGTCCCCTGCGGCCATCTTCCCGGGGCCGTCCGCGCGGTTTTCGAGCCCGGTAAGGGCATCCTCCCCGATGGCCGGCCGCGGGTGCAGAAGCTCGGTCCCCTGGCCTTCGCGGACGACTTTGCCCGGGGATCGGACGCGGCGTTGCTCTGGGACATCGAGGCGGGGCATTTTGCCCTGAACAGCAGCCTGAATCCCGGCAGCAGTCAGGGCGCCTTCCAGTTGTGGGCCACGGCGCCGGCCGGCCGCTCCGTGGCCCTGGCGGGACCGTCGCGCTGGTACTGGGACGATCTCGAAGCCGCGGTATCGGGCATGGTCCCCGAGTTGCCCGCGGCGTGGGGTCTGGTCCTGCACTGGACCGATGCGGAGACTTACCACGCGGTGGTCTGGGAGCAGCCGGCGCAGGGGCAGGGGACGATCCGCCTCGTGCGTCGGCGCGACGGAGCGGACACGATTCTGGCAGCCGCGGGCCTGCCGATGGTGCGGCAGCAGTGGTACCGTCTTACCGCCGTGACCCAGGGAGGGAAGGCGAGGGTATTCGTGTCCGGCAGCCCGTTGCTCGAGGCGGAGGATGCCTGCTTGTCCGGGGGACGTCTGGGTCTCCTGGCGGAGTCCGCGTCGAATGTCTACTTCGATGATGTCGCGGTCGTTTCCGCGGCGGCCGACGCGGCGGCGCCGGGGTGGTCACCCGCGGCCCCCCTCGGTCCGGGCGAAGAGAGCTGGTCGGACTTCTCCGAGAAGCGCTTTGCCGGCGATCCCTTCATGATGGCCTGGGCCCATCCGCGCAGCCTCTGGTCGCCGCAAGAGGATTCCGGGCTGTGTTGGTTCCGCGGCCGGATGTTCCACGACGTCACGCTACGTTGGACACGTGCGCCGGGACAGCGCCTCGGTTGGCCCGCCAAACCCATCCGCTGCCTGGTCTTTGCCGAGGCCGGGGAAGACCCTCCCGCCCGGGGATACGGCATCACCGTCGGGGCCGGATACGTGGCCCTCGCGCGGGAGGGCCGCGAAGTGACCCGGGGCGAGGGCGTCGCGGAAGCCCCCGATGCCCTCGAGGTGGTGGTCCGGGCAGGGTGCGTCGAGGTCACGGTGAACCAGCGCCGTGCGCTTGCCTGGGAGGATCCCGTTCCCCTGAGCAAGGGGGATGTGGGGGTGGACTTCGGCAGGTCTCCGGCAACCGCCGCCCGGGACGCGGACTGGCGGGACACCCTCACCCTGGAATCCACGCACCGGCTGGACTACGGCTTCGACCATGCCCCGGCCGCCTGGCACGCCGCCGCCGGGACCTGGCAGGCGACGCACCGCTGGGCCTGCGTGCCGAAGTGGTCCTTCTTCGGGGGCCGCGGAGACCCCGGCCCGCCGGAATGCCCCCATGGGATGGCTCTCCTCTGGAACCTCCGCCGTGTCTCGGGCGACCTCGACATCGAGGTCTTTGCCGCCCCCATGGAAGGGACACCGCAACGGGTCCACTTTGCCTGGCCGGTCACCCTCAACGTCGCCTTCCTGGCCGACGGGGAGAACCTGGACTCGGGGTACAGCCTGCGGTTCGGCGCCTACGACGTCCCGACCCAACTCTTCCGCGAAGGACGTTGCGTGGCGCAGTACGACGGGCGCGTCACCCCCGGGCTGCGGCGCCAGTGGAATCCGTGGTACAACCGTCTGACCCGGGTGTGGCAGCACCTCCGCATCCAGCGCCGTGACGGGCGCATCCTGGTGGACGCCGGCCGGCATGACGACCAGGGCAACTACGGCGGACTCGAACGCCTCCTCGAAGCGCCTGTCGACGAAACCCTGAGCGGCGACCGGTTCGGGCTCTGGACCTGGGGACCGAACGGTCTGGCGATCGCGCGGGCGACGGTCTCCTTCGAACACAGCCCCGGTGTGGCGCCGGTCTCCCGCCCTCTGCCGGCGGTCCAGGATCTCGGGCCCGATCCCGCCGCGCCGCAGCTTGCCCGTCGGGTGCGCAATCCCTCCCCGGGGGGCTTTTTCTCCTACCCCCTGACAGCCGGTCCCGTGGACCTCGATCGAACCGGCAGCGTCCGCTTTGCGGCCCGCTTTCCCGCCCACAGCGTGCTCAGCCTGGTGGGGCGGGTCCGGGGCCAGACCGCGGAGGCCGTTCTGACCGGCCCTGAAGTCCGCCGCGACACCATGATCTCCCTTGGCCGGGCCCGCCGCGAGCCGTCCCCCAGCCACCCGGGCTGGGACGTGATCGAGGTGGATTTCCGCACGCCCCTGCGGCGCCTGTTCCCCGAGGGCCCCCTGGTCATCGAGGCGGTGGCGATCACCAGCCCCTGCGACGCAATCGAGCAGATCGCCGGCTTCGGGCTGAACCGCAAGGGCGATGCCTACGACGTGGCCGACCTGACCTGGAACCCATCCCCCACCACACCCGCCGCCCCCGCATCCTCCCTGGTGCCGCGGGTCGCGGGACACCGTCCCCTCGACGACTTCGAGGGTGACATGGGAGGCTGGAAGCGTCTCGGCGGCCGCGATGGAGCCGCCCTCTGCCGCGACCCGCATGCCCCCGCCCTTGGCGGCTACGCGCTGCGCCTGCTGAACCAGGTGGTCGCCGGCCCGGCGGGCGCATGCCGCGACCACGAGCCGTACCCCCTCGCCGCCTTCCCGATCCTGTGCTTCGCCTACCGCCTGCCCCCCGACGCGGAAGTCAACCTCCTGGTCAAGGCCAAGGACGACTGGTACGAGATCGCATTCACCGGCGTGGATCACACCTGGCCCCTGATTGCCTCCATCCCCGACGTCCGCGCCGATCACGCCTGGCACTCGGCCCGGATCGACCTCCAGAAGGCCCTCGCCGGGCGGGTCGACGACCCTTCCGCCACCATCCA
>JAFGRS010000661.1 GCA_016935045.1 Lentisphaeria bacterium
CCCACCGGCCCCGGGGCCCGAAGAAGAGGCCCGAAATGGTACACTCACACAGGCCGCCTATGGTACACTCTCAGGTTGGCGTTCACACCCGTTGCCCCACCAAAGTCCAGTGCGTGGGTTTGGCCCCGGTGCCCAGACAGCACGCCGGCTGGCGCCATCAGCCGCCGGCAGGCTTGCCCTGCATGGGGAACAGCCGCACGAGACGAGACCCGTCGGACGCCACGAGTAGGATCCGGGCGGTGACACCAGCGGCAGCGACCTCAGCGGTCATGGGTACCTCGACGGCGACGGGCGCCTCAGGCTTCAGGGTGAAGGGCTGGTCCGGCGGACTGCCGGCACCGATGCAGATCGAGTTGGCGTCATAGAACGTCCACTCCACATTCACGGCGAGGGGGTTCTCGGTGGCTGCAGCAGAGAGGGACAGCGTGAGGGCCCTATCGGCACGGGTCACGGCAAGCTGCACCGGGCATCCGTCCAGTCCGCCGAGTTGCGCGATCACGATACCTGTCGCGGTGCTGTAGGCAAGACACGTGCCATCGGGGCGCCAGGCCGGCTGCAGCCCCTGTGCGAGTTCCATGGGTGGGGTCGAGCCGTCAAGGCGCATCAGGCAGAGCCTGGTCGGCTCCCCCTCCTGTGTCCGGGTGTAGGCCACCATGCGTCCGTCCGGGGAGACGGCGGGGTACTCGTTGTTGGCATCGTCTCTGGTCAGCTGCACGACCTCCCCGGGGGCGCTTACGCGGGTGGAGAACAGGGCCCGGTCCCTGAGATTTGCCCCCGTGTAGGCGTGGAAGACGATGGTGTCTTCGTCGGGCGCCCACGAGGCGTGGTTTCTCCCTTCCCTGCTCGGGTGGCGCCAGGGGATTGGGGTGATCTGGCGTGTTTCCAGGTCATAGACGGCCAGACCGAGGGAAACACGCTTATCCCCGAACATCTGTGCGACGGCCGACAACAGCAGGCGCCGGCCCGAGGGTGAGAATCTGCACAGAACAGCCTCGCAGAGAGGCTCCTTGCTCGTCGGCACGAACACCTCCCCCGTATCCCGTTCGAAGAGCACCGCGCCCGGTCGGCCGTTCGGCATAGGCTGGCGTCCGGCCACCGTATACCCGTCCGGTGACCAGTCGTGGCAGTATAGCGGACCGGATGGGATCTGGACACTGCTCCAGGTCCCGGTGCCCAATTCGACCAGCCCCAGTTTACCGTAGCCAAAGAGCATTCGCCGTCCGTCGGGCGACCAGATCGGGCAGTGTCTGACGGACTTGTCCAGGCGCTGCTCCGCAATGAGGACGCAGCCATTCCGGACATCCATGGCCCGCGGACTCTCGGGCTCCGCCTGCAGAAACGTGCGCCAGATGCCCTGGGCCTCTTCGCGCTTCCCATCCCGTTCCAGTCGCTTGCCTTCCTCGAACAGCCGCCCCGCGTCGCGGGGTTCCGCGCCGAAGGCCAGTCGGGTCAAACCGAGAAATGTCCAAGCCAGGCACAGCCTGATCACGTCAGCATGCATGCCCAAACTCCCTTTGGCATTGAACTTGGCCACAAACCAACCATACCGTGGACAACCGCAGCATGCCAGCGAGCACGAGACCGGCGCAGGGCAACCCCGGGCCGGCAAGGGTTCCCCCCTCCCGCTACCCAGCCGCAGGGCGGATCGCCCACCGGCTCCAGTCGCATTCGGCGTTGTCCAGGACCAACCGCCTGCTAATCGCCGTGCCGTGGAGCAAACACGGGTGTACCCACCAGGTAGAAACGGCCGGCCTTGTTCCCACCGGCACCCGCCAGGAGGTACCCCTCATTGCTGCTGTTCCCCACGGTCAAAGATGTCAGGTTCAGGGCCAACCGGCCGCTCCAGGCTGGTCTCTGAAGACGTTCCAGGCAGGCAACCAGATCGATGCGGATTCCGCCGTCGCCGGGCTGGACTTCGGCGAGACAGCGCTGGCGCTTCACGACGCCCTCAGGGATGGTCTGCAACTGAAAGCACTCCCCGCGCTCGGAGCAGGGCGTCAGGAAGGCCTTCATGCCCGCAAGGGGGGCCCCGCCAAGGCGGATCAGAAATGGCTCGCCGCCGATCTCGAGGTGCACATTCACGAGGGCGTCAGGGCCCAGGGCCAGCGGCATCTGGAGGATGGGGGTGGCATTCAGGTCCACCGGGCTCGCGGGGGTGCAGCGCACCGCGAAGAAGCCCCCGCCCACGGCGTTGGTGACGCGCGTCCAGCGTGAGTCCGGCTCGAGGGCAAGCGCGACGGCGTCCCGCACAAGTGGGTGCCAGGCGCTGTCGGCTGAGGTCGCGACGTAGAGGACCTGCGGACGCCACTCCATGGACTGGGCGACCGAGGTCAGACGCGAGATGGCGAAGCCGTTCCGTATGCTCCAGAAGCCGATGTGCCCCCCGGGTAGCGGGTCCGGATCGGCATAGTCGAAGAGCAACTGGTCGTCCAGTGCCACACGAATGCGGGCGCCAAGCCTGGTGATCGTGAATTTCCACCAGTTGTAGTGAACGCTCATGAAGGAGGGCTCGGCAGGGAAGAGGGATTCGGGAAGGCGGCTCGTTGCGATGACCTGCCCACCGCGCATGAGTCGGGTTTCGGTGTTGTCGTCACCGCCGAACACCACGCTGTAGCCGGACAGCGGATCGCGTCCGTCAGCACAGAGGGAGAAGTTCAGGTCACGGCGGTTGTACCAGCCATTGTGAGCCCGGATGACCCGGTGTCCGCCGGCCTCGTCTGCGTCCGGGTCGTAGGAGAAAGACTCGTCGCCGGCGTCCCACGGGACGACGGCCCTGAGGGACACGAAGAACTCATGGACCTGATCGCCCTGGAAGGTCCGCTTGCTCGTCATGTAGGGCAGCCCGGTCGAACCGCAGGCCATGAAGTTCCATTGGTCCTGACAGGCCCAACGGCAATCCATCCGGAAGGTCCCGTCCACCCAGGACCAGTCCGCCGGCGCCTCCTCGAAGAACTCGTTGACCAGGTTCCCGCAGCGCACGACAAAGTGCTTCGGGCTGGGCGAGAAAACGACCCGCCTGCCGCTGCTCGCGGGAAGGACACGTACGACGGCGACATGGACCGGCCCGGCAGCGGGCAGCGAGACGGGTACCCAACGCCCTTCGTCAAGCACACAGAGGCGGCTGCCATGGTCCCCGAGGCGGCCGATATGGAGCTCGGACAGCCCGGCCTCTGGGGGCGTCTGCCCCCCGGCAGGTTTCCGGTCGCCCCATGGGACCTGCCAGAGCCCGTCACGGCGCTCGACACGGAGCGTGCAGAGCGGGGTGTCAAGGGCGATGTCCACTGCTTCCTCCTCCCGCGGAGCATAGAGGCCGATATCGTAGAGTCCCTCGGGCAGCGGGCCGTCCGCGGATGAGTCCTCCGTGGCGTCGCACCACACGTTCCCCATCAGGGGCATCCTCGTGACGATCCCGGCCCGGCGTTCCCCGCTCGACGGGTCCTGCCATTTGCTTCTCGCGAACACACCGGCGGAACTGGCCCACTCATCGAACTGCTCGGGATCCGCCGTGCGGTTCCTGTACTTGCCGGCGAACTGCCTGCTGCTGACATACAGGGCGGGGGCCCGACCGGGCTCCGGCGGAAGCGACCAGGCGCGTACGTCGTCAAACTCGATCAGGGCCCTCCCCGAGGCAAGCCGGAACGGCCCCCTGATCCGCAGTCCCAGGTCGGCATCGAGGACCCGAACGCCGTCCAGATAGGCTTCGGCACGGTGTCCGCCCAGTACCGCAAGACCTATCTTCACCCAGTTTGTCAGAGGAGGGCGAAGGCCCTGCCAGCGCTCGATCACCTCCCAGTCGCCACGCGCCTGCCGTGCCTGGAGGACGAAGGCGCGAGCCGCGCCGGACCAGCCGAACGCGACCTGGGCACCCTCGTCCGCTCCCTGGACCACCAACATGTCGGTGTCCACGGGGAGTGTCTGCCGGTCCACAACGTCCCCGGTCTTTGGGACGCCGAAGTAGAACCGTGCTTCGGCGTGCACGTCGCCCCACCGGTCGGCGCCGGGGGTCACGTAGGTGAGCGTGCCGCCGTCGCTCGCGCAAACGGAGAACGGGTTCACCGCGCGCTGGAATGTCGGATCTGCTTTCTCGCTGTCGGAGACCGGCATCCCGCCGCCGTGCTGCGCCAGGCGCACGCTCCCGGCCGTGATCCGGGAATAGGGGTGCCCCTCGATCTCCTGCCTCATGAAGTCGTCCCGCACCTCCACACGCGGGATGAAGGCCACAGCCCTGGGGGGCGGCGATGCGCCGGCGGCCAGCACCCAGGAGGCGTCGTGCGCCGAGGGGCCGAGCGCTACCGGACGACCATCCACAAACAGGCTCAGACCGGATGGGGTGAGGAGGAGTTCTCCGGAGCGCTCCATGGAGGCCAGGCGTTTGCCCGCGCGGGTGACAAGGCCGCTTTCCCCGACCAGCACGACGCCCCCCCCATGGCGGCGTTCCCGGAGGCAGAGTTGCCAGTCCGGAAGGGTCTGGGGGTCAAAGCGCACGCTGATGCCCGCATGGCCCTGCGGAATGACCAGCGGCAGAGCGACGAGAGCCTTCCCTTCAGCTCGCACACGCTCCTCCAGCGACCGACCTCTCCCGCCCCAAGCCAACCACGCCCCGACGCCAAGAAGAGACAATACCCCCCCGACGGCAATCCGCCTCGCCGCCACGCTCCCCGAGAACGCCTGGCAAAGGGCGCCGGTTGCCGCTTTCCCTTTACCCGGACAGCGGTTGTGTCTCTGGCTGCTGCACACGGCTTGCTCAGGTACCCCCGGCTGGGCCGGGGGCTTGTTGGACGCTGCGCTTGGGCCGGTCGAACCGGCCGCACCTGTCCGGCTGGCGGAAGCCGGCTGGCGCCGCGATGCCTGCCGCGGTTCGCGGTGACCTGTTTCACCCGTGCCGGCATCTCCCTGGAGCCCGCGATCGCCGGGTCCCCCGGGCGCCGCGTCGCGGTCATCCCGGTCCGATACCGCGAACCCGCCGGAAACCGGCCGGGCATCGCGGGCTCCAGACGGATGGCGGGCTGCATTCCCGTCACCGCCAGACTCCGGGAGTCTCCCCGGCTGAGCCGGGGGGTTACCTTTCAGACTCAATCTAACCCCAGGGCCGGCCTTTGGCGCGCCCTCCACTCACTTCCCCTCGCAAGGGCCCAGAAGCTGGGAGAGAATGCCGCGGGTCCCCGGTGGAATCGTTGCCGTTGCGGGAATCGGTGCCGTTCCCGCAGAAGGCGCAGCAGCAGAGCTGGTTGAAGCTCCTCCGGCGACCGCGGCTGCCCTTACTGGTCGTCTCGAAACAGTCTGGAGCGCCCGCGTCCCTGCCGGTACGCCCTGGTACGTGCAGACGATTGTGGCACGATTGGCAAGGACGGCGACGAGCGCGGACACGACGGACGCCGAGTGACCGGAATCGGGCGTGAAGGACCAAGCACAACCCAGTGCTTGCCCCATGACCTGCGCTCCGCAGAAGGTCCTTCTCCCCCCCCTCTGCGGTAACCTCGAAGCCCCCGCCCCCCGACCGCTGAAACGGGACAGTGGGCGGGATGCAAATCCCTCGACCCAAGGGACGTTTTCCGGCCATGGCGAGGCGCGGGTGTATCCGGAAAACACCCTTGGCCGGGCCGCCGCCGTACCGCCGTCTTCCGCTCATGGCGAGGCGCGGGGGTCTTCAGGCGGCGGTCTGTTCCAGGGGAGGGGACTCGCCGCACGCGTGGAGTCGGGAGGGGACGTGTCGCGGCGTCGGGGCTCGTGGGGCTACCGCTGCGGTTCGCCGAAGACCTGGATCTCCCAGATGGTGGGGACATCGCTGGCCTCGGCGATATCGAGGCGCACGGCGGTGGCGGTGACGGGCTGGATCCTCAGGTGCGCGTCACCCAGGGTGGCGCCCTCGTGGACGGTCTGCCAGGCGCCCTCGGGGGTCAGCACGCGGATGGAGAAGCATCGGACCCGGTTCCAGGGGGCTTCGAGGATGGCGATACGGTCGACGAGGCAGGGCCGTTCCAGGTCGACTTCGATCCAGCCGCTGGTAGACTGAGGGGCCGCGCCCCAGCGGGTGCCGGGATCGGTGTCGAAGGCCTTGGCGGCGTCGTATTCCAGGCTCCAGACCGCGGAGGCGCGGGCGGGGCGGCCGGCGGAGACGCAGCCCGGTTCCGGGACGGCGATGGGGGCGATGTCCATGGCCGAACCATCGAGGGTGAGCTCGATGATGGTGTCGACGGGGTCGATGGCGGCAGCATCGAGACGGAGGCGCAGGGCTTCGGGGGTCTGCTCCCACGCGACGGCGCCTCCCGTCAGCACCCGGGCGGCGAGGACATGCCGGGGCAGGGCAGGGAAGGTCCATTCGGCGCTGCCGGGGGTGAGGACATGGAGGAAGATCCGCCGGTCCCTGCGGGTGGAGGCCCCCCACCACTGGGACGGCTGGTAGGGTCCCCCCTCGGTGCCGTAGACGGCGTCGCCGTAGCGTTGCAGCCAAGTTCCCATCTGGCGCAGCCTGGCGGCCTGGTCCGGATGGATGCGGCCGTCGGGCATGGGGCCGATATCGAGGGCGAGGTTGCCTCCGCCGCCGGCGCAGCGCACCAGGAGGTGAAGGCATTCGGGGAGGGTCTTCAGGGCCTGGTCCGGACGCCAGGACCAGCCCGAAGCCTGCAGGGTGATGCAGCTTTCCCAGGGGCGGTCGAGGCGGAAGTTGCCGATATGCTGTTCCGGGGTATCGAAGTCTCCGGGCAGGCCGGCGCGGTTGTTGATGAGGGCCCCGGGCTGAAGGGTGCGGATCCGCCGGAAGAGCGTCTTGCTGTCCCAATCCGCGGACGTGCCGCCGAGTCCATCGAACCAGATCCCGGCGATGGGGCCGTAGTTGCTGCACAGTTCGGTGATCTGTGCGTGGAGGTAGTCGATGTAGCGCGCATGGTTGTCGGTGCGGTAGTCCGGGTGGTGCCAGTCGGGTTGGGAGTAGTACCAGAAGATGCGGATGTCGGCCCGGTGGCAGGCCCGGGCCAGTTCGGCGGTGACGTCGCGTTGGAAGGGAGTGTGTGCGATGGAGTACTCGGTGTGCCGGGTATGGAAGAGGCAGAAGCCGTCGTGGTGCTTGGTGAGGAAGATGATGTACCGCGCTCCCGATGCCTTCACCGTGTCGATCCAGGCATCGGCGTCGAAGGCGGTGGGGTTGAACTCGTGGTAGAGGGCGTCGTACTCCTCGACGGCGATGCCGGCGGCGGCCGCGCCGCTGCGGTGGCCGGGGCGGGGGCCGCGGCGGCTCCAGCCGATCTCGGTGCCGCGGATGCTCACCGGTCCCCAGCAGATGAAGACGCCGAAACGCGCTGCCTCCCACCAGGCCACAGACTCGGGTTGTGCCCGCAACCAGGCAGCATCCTCCGAACGGAGCAGAAGCGGGGAGGCGACCACAGCCAACACCGTCAGGCAGAAGGGCAGATGCCGCATCGCACGTCCTCCAGCCGGGCGCCCTGGTTGCCATGCACTCCCGGACTCCACGCCAACGCCGCGCACGTCCTCGCTGGCCGGCGTACCCGAGGAGGCCCTGGGACTCAATGGTCGCAGACGTTCCCCTGCACTTCGAGCGTGCCGGCCAGGTACTTCGCGACGAGGTCTTCCGGGGTCCCAGCCGGCGCCCCGACCACGACCTGAATCCCATGCCGTGCAAACAGCTCCTGCGCCCGTTGTCCCATGCCCCCCGCCAGAATCAGGTTGGCGCCCTGCTCGTGCAGCCAGCGAGGCAGGA
>JAFGRS010000662.1 GCA_016935045.1 Lentisphaeria bacterium
CAAGCAGGCGCAGACAGGTCTCCGCCGTATCTTCGCAGCCCTTCCCCACATGACTGCTGGATTGCCACGAGAGCGGGCGGCCGCATGCAGGACAAGCGCCGCCGCGAGGATCGAGGAGAATGCGATGCGCCGTGGCCTGTTCCTTTCCCTGCTGCTGGTGGCCTGGACGTCGTGGGCGTGGATCGACTACGATGACCGTGTGGAGCGCCGGGAGCCCGCCTACGGCAAGGCCTTCCAGGGCTTCTGCCTGCGCCTCAGCACGGAGGCAGTGGACTTCGAGCAGGACAGCGGGCAGAAGGTGCGCATCGACATCCGCAACGAGACCGATTCGACCACGCTGGCGGCGCCGGGCGGTCCCGAGCGATGCCATGTTCTGCAGCTCATTCTGGCGGACAAGGAAGGCGGGACCATGGTGTCGCAGAATCTCCTCGAATCCGCCCCCGCGAACCCGATCCGGACCGGCAGGATCCCGCCCCGGGCGGGTTCCGAGCTGCTGACGGTCTGTTTTGACGAGTTGTCCTTTGCGGCCTTCCGCGAGTACGAGAATGGGATGCCGCACGTCGAGGCGAAGGCCCGGCGGGTCCCTGCCGGGGAACTGGTGCCGAGGCTCTATGTGCTCAAGGCGGTGCTGTTTTCGGCGGCGCCGGGGAAGCGTCCGGATTTCGCGATTGCCTCGGAGGGGTGGCCCATCCTGTTGCGGGCGAAGCCGGGGGCGCGCATGGCGGAGGAGGAGCGGCAGATGAAGATGCGGGCCTGGTTGGCGAAGATGTCCCAGGGGGCCTACGGCGGCATCGGCGTCTCCTCCCAGCTTGCGGCGCTGGGGGGGGTGGCGGTGGCCCCTCTGATCGAGATGGCCGAGAAGAGGGACCCGGCCAGGGAGAGCGTACGGGAGAGCCGCATCTGGGCCATCGTCACCCTGTGCAACACGGGCAGTGCCAAGGCCGAAGAGTACATTCTCGGGCGTCTGCGGGACCCGGTAGAGTTCGGCGACCTGGCCTTTCTGACCTGGCACAGCCAGGGGTTCCGCAGCCCCCGCGTGACGTCGTTCCTGCGCACGCTGGCGGAGGACGCCGCCTGTGGCCGGCCGCTGCCGTGGGAGGCCAAGCACGGTCCCGAGAGCCGTCGGCACGGGCTGGGGGCACTGGAGTTCGTCTTCAAGCACTTCATCAGCATCCGGGAATCGGTGACCGATGCCACCGTCGCCGGTCTGGTCGCGCTGGGGGACCCGAAGCTGGTCGGCTTCGGGGTTCTGGCCTGGCAGCCGGCGTCGGAGGAAGCGGCGCTGCGGATCCTGGCGCCGATCTTCGCGGCGGGTCCGGTCCACGGCAACGTCAAGCGGCCGGTGCTGGCCTGCCTGGGCACGGCGGCGAAGGACTCCGGTTTCCCGGGCTACCATCGGGATGCCGATGCGAATGCCCAATGGCTCGAGGCCTGCCTCTGGCTGCACCGGCGTAGGGTGCTTTCCGTCGCGGATCTGCGGACCGCGTTACGTTGGCTGGTGCTGGACCTGCCGCGGGAGTCGGAGGAGGTCCAGGCCACTCTGGTGGGCGCCCTGGTCCGGTTGGGTTTCGAGGGGTACCCGGTGACATCGGAGCGGCCCCACCTGCCGGACGACTGGGTGGCCACCTGGCGTTGGGCACTGCAGACATCCGGCATCGAGGCCGAGGGGGCCATTGCCTACTGCACGCGCATGATGCGGACCCGGGACGCCCTCCCCGACGTGGTCCGTCTCGGCCTTCTGCGGGAACTCAAACGGCTGATCGGCACGCGCTTCCCTGTGCCCGAGGACCCCGCCCCGGACGTGGACGCGGCCTGGACCGAGTGCGGGACGTGGCTGGTCGACAACGGCTACTTCGGCAAGAAGAGCCAGTGAACATGCCGCCGTCTCTGAAATCCTCACCCGGCCCGAGACGGCCGGGCATCGCGGGCTCCAGTGTGGGAGGCGGTCTCTCGCAGAACCTGAGCTTTGTCGAAGGTCGACCGGCGATTGCCCGGGGCGCCACGGCCGGGACACAGCCCGGCCGTCGAAACGGTTCGGCATGCCTTGCCGAACCGCAATGGGATCCACCGCATCTCCAGCTCCCCCGACCCGACGTTCGATGTTGGGCCTTCGGCAAGTCCATGGTCCATGGTCCTTGCAGCGCAATGAGATATGTAGTATTCCCGAGACGTCAGACGGATTGCCGTGCCCCGGAGATGGGGTCCGATTCGGGGCCCGGTCAGTTTCCGGGACCCGGGGTCGGCGGCCCGTCCGGCGGTTCGGTGGCGAGGTCTCCGAAGAGCGAATGGGAGGTGGTGCGTCGGACGGTCACCATGGCCATCTCACCGGGCTGGAGGGGGCCGGCCTTCTCGAACAGGGTGACCTTGTTGCCGTCCGTCCGTCCCTGCCAGCGGCTGGGGTTGCGGCGGCTCGGCCCCTCGACAAGGACCTCGACCTGACGGCCGACGAGACGACGGTTGCGGCGGGCGACGCTGGTTTCGAGGTCTTCCAGCAGAATCCGGTTGCGGTGCTGCTTGACCTCCTCGGGGACGTCATCCACGGCGGCCGCGGCCGCCGTGCCCCGGCGCGGCGAGTAACGGAAGACATAGGCCATGTCGTAGTCAACCCGGGCCATCAGCGCGCGCGTCCGGGCGAAGTCCTCTTCCGTCTCCGAGGGAAACCCCACCATCACGTCCGTGGAAAAGGTCGCCTCGGGAACCCGTTCCACGATGCGATCCACCACCGCCAGGTAGTCGGCCGTCGTGTACCCCCGGTTCATCTGCCGCAGCAGGCGGTCGGACCCGGACTGCAGAGGGATGTGGAAGGCCTTGCAGACCCTGGGCAGAGAGCACACGGCCTCGATGAAGGCCTCGTTCATGAAGAGCACGTGGGGTGAGGTGAAGCGGATGCGGCGCAGACCCGAGACCCCGTCGAGACGCCGCAGCAGCTCCGCGAAGGCGGATTGGCGGGGATCGCAGGCGCCTTCCCGCCGCGCTTCGGCGACACCGTAGGCGGTGATGTTCTGGCCGAGGAGGACCACCTCGCGAACGCCCTGCCGGGTCAGGGCCTCCACCTCCGCGACAATGTCCTCCGGGGGGCGGCTCTTTTCCCGTCCCCGGACATAGGGCACGATGCAGTAGGAACAGAACTGGTTGCAGCCCCGCATCACGGCCACGAAGGCGGTGATGCGTCCCGGCTCATGGCCTTCCAGCCGCGTCAGCACGTCCCTGCCTCCCGTCTCGGTGAGAACCAGTCCTCCCGTGCCCCGCCGGATTTCCTCGATGCGGTCCGGGACCTCGTGGAGGCGGTCGGTACCCACAACCAGGTCGACATGGGGGTGAGCTTCGAGGATGGCCCTGCCGTGGTTCTGGGCCATGCAGCCCAGGACCCCGATCAGCACCTCGGGACGGCGGCGTTTGAGGCGTTTCAGGATACCGATCTTGCCCATGGCCTTGCGTTCGGCCTGATCACGCACGCTGCAGGTGTTGAGCAGAATGACGTCCGCGCTCTCCTCGGAGTCCGTGGGAACGTAGCCGCGCTCCCGCAGCAGGCACTGGAGGGCCTCCGAGTCACGCTCGTTCATTTGGCAGCCGTAGGTGCGTATCAGGACGGTCGGCATGGCCCGGAAACATACACCCCCAGCCCGCCGAGGCGAAGAGGGACCGGGCAACACGGACCGGGCAACGCGGCCGGGGCTGGTGCAGAGTCCCAAGCGACCCCCGACTCGGCGAACGTCATCGCGATTCCGTCCGCGAGTACTAAGGGCCCGCGCGGAAATAACTTCCCATTTTGCTGCAGCCGATCCCGGTTCCTGGCAAGGCGCGAACGCAGCGGGCATACCCGCAGTGGTACGTCCCGAGCGAGCA
>JAFGRS010000663.1 GCA_016935045.1 Lentisphaeria bacterium
GTTGCCCGCAAGCAGGCAGTGCTCGCAGTCGCGCAGGTTCACCGCCACCCCCTCGCAGCCCTCCATGACAAAGCCACGGATCGTGATCCACGAAGCCCCGGGGCCCAGGTCGATCAGAGTCTCCAGGACCGGGGCCCGTACGGAGGCATCCGCCATGGGACCCGGGGGCCAGAAGGTCAGGGTCCATGTCTCCCGATCCAGGTACCACTCGCCCGGGGCATCGAGTTCCTCGGGCAGATTGCGCACGTAGAAACGGTCCAGGGGGCGGATGCTCCGGCTCTGCGGGTGCTTGGGGTCGGCGATGTCCTTGGCCAGGGTGATGGTGCCCTGCGCCGGATCCGCCGCGGCGATCGCCGCACTGACGTTGTTCCAGTTGTAGCGCGGAAAGAGGATCACCTCGCCGAGTTCGGGGTGAGCCCAGGTGCGCACGTCGCGGCGACGGCAATGGATCACACGGACATTCTCCTCGGGCAGATTCTTATACATGTTCAGCGGCTCGCCGTCCACATAGGCAAAACCCCCGCCGTGGGGATTCTCCGGGTCGACGTTGGGATACCGGGCAAGGACCTGACGTGTACCATTAAAAAGAAGCTGTCGAAAGTAGATCCCACGAAACCCCTGTGCTCCGACGTCCGCTTTGAGGATACTGCCGCGGTGCGGCACGAAACCGGTGATGCTGCGTCCGCCCGTCAGGACCACCCTCTCGCCCGGATGCGCCCGGTAGACGATTGCCGAGGTCTCGCTGCCCGAGTCCTCCGCCGTCAGGGCAAAGGTGGAACCCAGTTCGTAGACCCCTTCCCGCACGTGAACGGCCACGCCCCCCGCGGGCAGACTCCCTGCCTGCCTGAGCGTCCGGATGGCGTCCCGAGCGCGCTCGAGCGAGGCAAAGGGGCCGTCGGTCTTCGCCGGGTTGGGGGTGGCCAGGGTCCCGCTCCAGGCGTCGTTGCCGGCCAGTGCGACGTAGAGGACGATCCCCGGGGGACGTTCCCCGCCTTCCTGGCCGCGGGTGCCGTGGCCGGCCAGGCAGGCGCAGAGCAGGGCGGTCGTCAGGACCGGTGGCATGGGCATGTGCATCGGGACGGGCTCCTTGCCAATCATCCTGCAATGCTCCGGAAAAAGTACGCCGCACAGCCCCCCGGGCGGCATGCCTGATTCCGGGACCGAGGCCGTCGGAGGGCCGCCGGCCCTACAGTACGCTGCACGGTTCCCCGGGCGGCATGCCTGATTCCGGAACCGAAGCCGTCGGAGGGCCGCCGGCCCTACAGTACAGGGTTCGGATCATGTCCACGTACACGGCACCACGCAGTCCTGGTCGCTGTCGGTTCCGTGGCTGCCGCGCTTTCCCCCCGGCGGCGGGTCGGGAATGTCGTGCTGGCCGTGGTCGGAGAGGATCAGGGTGACGTACCCGAGGGCGCCCAGTTCGCCCACCGTGCGCTCCAGGCGGGCATCCGTCTCCCGCAGCATCGGGACCACCTCGGGGGCAGACGGTCCATGGGCATGGAAGGTGTCATCCACGCACCCGAGCTGCGCGATGAGGAACTCGGGCCGATCCGCCCGGGTCACGGCGACGATCCTCGCCGCCACGGCCTCGTCGCTGTGTTCCTCGACCGTACAGCACAGATCGCTGCAGCGCCCCATCAGGGCCGATCCCGTATACCCATCGAGACCGATCCCGGCACTCTTCCCGCCGCTCTTGCGGAGGACATCGAAGAGCGTCTCGCAGGCGAAGGCGTCGTGCTTGGTCGCGATGCCGTGACCGCGTTGGTCCGTTCCCGTCACCATGGCGGCGAAGTTCACCGGCGTAATCGATGGCATCACCGACCGCAGAGCAAGGCTGTGCCGCGCATGCAGCGAGAGCAGAAAGGGCATCTCTCCCTGCCACAGGCCCCAGGCGTATTCCCCGAGGGCATCCGGCACGATCAGGGCCACGCGCGCGGCCCGGCGGTCCCCCGCAATCTCCGCCATCACCTGGCCGACGGCCCCGGACGGCGCCGGGATACCCAGCAGGACACTGACCGTCGGCGCTACACAAGTCATCGAGTACTCCGCGCTACGCATGCAAAACCCTCCAAACTGCCTGCCGCCGCCGAGGCGGCCGCTTCGGACCCACCATGGTCACGAGCAGCTGCGTTACAGCCCGAGCACAAGCACTGTGATGGACACGGGGGGCAGGGAGACCGCCACAGCGGTGTCCCGCACCGGCTCCTGCCCGACCTCGGCCCAGGTGGGGGCCGTGTCATGGGGCCCGGTTCCCGCGAACAGCCACCGCGTCAAGTGCCGCGGCGCCTTCCCGCCGGCGACAGTCACCGTGACGGCTTGCTCGGCCCCGGACCGGTTCAGGAGCCAGACGGTCGCGTGTTCGGCGTCCTCCGAGGCGCTGGCCCAAGCCTCTACGGGGCCCTGTGCCCCGCTGACGCGAACCATGCGCTCCCGCAGAAACTGGGCGAAGACCTGCTGCACGCGGCCTTGGGCCAGGATCTCGTTGTCCGGGCCAAACGCATTGGCGACGTTCAACCCGCCCTTGGGATATCCCCAGGGGCTGTGGGTCACCCAGAAATGCAGAAAGGTCACACGCGGATCCAGGCACACCGCGTCGGCCAGCTTCTGGAAGGTGACGAGGGACTTCATCACGTCGTTGCGGTAGTCCCGGGTCCGGCCGTCCGGCATCTTCCAGGCGCCCCCGGGCGAGTAACTGCTGTACTCCGTGACCAGGATCTCGATCTCCGCCCGGCGGGCGGCGGGCGCATCCGAGTCGATCCACCGTATCGCGTTCTCGATGGTGTAGGTGCCGCGCCCGGGCTTGCCGGCCTCGAACTCCGCGAAGTCCCGGAAGCGGTTCTCGTACTGGTGCGCCACGATGAAATCGACGACCTCGGGGCAGAACGCAAAGGCGGCGCGGTAATAGTCCCCCTGATCCGCGCCCAGCACCCCCAGCCCCGTCCGGACGCCCGGGTCCACCGCCTTCATGGCCCGGGCCATGTCGCGGTACAACGCCAGGTACTCCTCGCGGTCGATTGTCTTGCGCACCTCCCGGAGGTCGTTCTCGTTGCCGATCTCCCAGTAGGTCACCCCGTACCCACGCGTCCGGTTCGCGTAACGAACCCACTCGGCGGCGCTGCCGACCGCCCCCTCCCGATCGATGCAGGCATCGGGAAGCTTCCAGCCGTGACTGCTGACCATGACCACCGGTTCGGCAGCCGTGGCCCGGCACAGCGCGACGAATTCGTCGAAGTCCAGGCACAGATCCCGAAACGTGCCTTCGGCGTTCACGGCCCAGTCCCAGCCCCCCGGCGGCTTGGCCCGGGAAACCACCCTCGGCCGCAGCCCGGCTGTCGCGTCCGCATAGTCACCCGGCGTGTGCCAGAGGTAGTTCTCGGCCAGGGTCCCCATGGGAAAGCGTAGCGACCCGGACCGGATCTCCCGAATCGCCTCGGCGAAATCACGGCGCGGCGAGGGATGGGCACAGTCCGAGGCAAAACTCAGACACAGCCCGGTGGGATTGCGCCGCAGATAGCGCACCGTGTCCGATACATCCACCGTGATCATCCCAGCCTCCGCCGCCCCGCCCCGCACCCCGGCAATGCACAGCCACAGACCCAGGACCGCCAACCCATGCCCGGACCGGCCCGGCAGACGCGCCGAACCCCGTGTCTGTCTCCGCCACAATCTCATGCCTGCTCCAGCCCCATGACCTTAGGGCCTGCGCGGGAATAACTTCCCATTTTGCTGCAGCCGATCCCGGTTCCTGGCAAGGCGCGAGCGCAGCGGGCATACCCGCAGTGGTACGTCCCGAGCGAGCA
>JAFGRS010000664.1 GCA_016935045.1 Lentisphaeria bacterium
GAAAACGGGGGGGGAGACGGCAGACGCCCGGGAGGGGTCGTTTTCCGGCCCCCGAGCGCCCCGCGGCGTCCGGAAAACAGGGGGGGGACGGCAGACGCCCGGGAGGGTTCGTTTTCCGGCCACCGAGCGCCCCGCGGCGTCCGGAAAACAGGGGGGGAGGGAAGGGAAAACCGTATCCTGCCCGATCCTCTCGGAGATCGGCGCTCCTCTGCCGCGAGGGCAGTGGCGGCGGGAACCGATCGACAGCCCCTCCAGCCGGGCGGTTCTGCCCCGGGATCAGCCCCCATGCTCCTTCGCTGCCTCGCCTCGCTCGCTTCCCTTGGCAATGGGCCCGTAGAGCTCGATTTCCCAGAGGCGCGTAACCTGGATGTGGGTCGCGCTGATCCGCAGCCGCAGGCGGGCCGTGGTTACGGCCGGGAAGGTGGCGTTCCAGTACGGGTCCCGGTTCCCGGTCACGACCGCACCGGGGACATCCCGCCACTGCGCGCCGTCGTGCCATTGCAGAGCGAAATCCGCAATCGGTGCGGTCACCGTCCCCGCGAAATACCCCGACACGATCCGCGCCGCGCCGAGGGTGACGGGTCCGTCCCAGGACAACTCGACGCTGTGGGGCAGGGCACCCGTGCCCAACCAGCGCCCCGCGTTGTCCGTCACCTCGATTCTGCCGTCCGTAATCCGGGACGGCGGTGAGCCCGGCTTGGACCCGGTTGCCGACGACACGTTTGCCCTGCGTGCCAGGTTCGGCCCTGCCTGATCCAGCCAGGTTGGGGTCGGGATGACGGGAGGGGCCCCCGCCGCGGATCGCGGCAGCGGGAATTCGGTGGCGGGGGCCTTGCCGGTGCCGCGGCGCATGAGGTCCTGGAGTTCCCCGAGGTGGTCCTGGTAGACTGCGCGTGGCGTGGTGTCGTGTTCCTTGCACAGGCTTGCGGCCATGCCGACGACTTCGCCCATGCAACCCCCGGTGCGCATCACGCGGACCGCACCCAGGGCGTTGTGGCGGGTGCTGATGTCGCGTCCGGCCATGAAGAGGTTGGCCAGGTTACGCGAGTAGAGGCAGCGGTAGGGGATCCAGAACGGCCGTTGCTCCCGGTGGGCGGGGAATTGCCCGAAGTGGGCCACCGCTATGAAGGCATTGCCCTCGAAACCCTTCTCGTAGCGCGGATCGGGATGGTGCAGGTCGTTGCTCCATCCCGTGGGCACGCAGCCGTCGGGGAACTGCCGATCCCCGGCCAGATCGTCGAAGCACAGCACCACGTCCCCCAGCAGCCGTCGCGACTCGCGCTTGCCCAGGATGTGAGCCGACCAGTTGAGGCGGTAGTTCGGCAGCACCCCGTCCACGTTTCTGAGCGCGTCCCAGGCGCCGTACATGGCGCGGAAATTCCAGTCACGCACCCGTTCCATCTCGGCCATGGGGTCCCGGTCAAAGCCGCTCTCCCAATACCACCCCCCCAACTTGCCGGGATCGGGACGGCTCCGGTCGCGGCCGGGAAAGGGCCTTTCGGCCAGGTCCAGCGCCCAGGGGCAGCGCGGGAAGGGCTGCGGCGTGTCGGTCTCGATCACATTCCACAGATTGCACGGCCCCATGTGGCCGGTCGGTTCCACCTCGAAGTCCGCCCCCGCCAGCGCGCCAACCGCCGCGTCCCCCGTGCAGTCCGCGAACCAGCGCCCCTCGATGCGGAGCCGCCGTCCCGTCGCGATGTGTTGCGCAATCACCGCCCGGATCCGGTCGCCGTCCCGTTCCACCCCATTGGCACGGCGGTCGAGAAACAGCCGCAGGGAAGGCTCCGCACGCACGAGCGCCAGCTTTTTCCCGTCTTCGTACAATTCGGCCGTGTTCGCTGGTCCGTAGTGCGCCTGGCGTTGCTGTTCGAGTTCCGCCACGACATCGCCGATGCGGGGCCACGGCTCCTTGTTGCGTGCCCCCTGCAGCCAGACGCGCACCTCGGAGCTGTTGTTGCCGCCCAGGACCGGGCGATCCTGGACCAGCGCGACCGTCAGCCCCAGACGCGCCGCCGAGACCGCCGCGCAGGTGCCCGCGATGCCGCCCCCAACAACCACGAGGTCGAATGCCCCGCCCGGGTCCGGGGTCTCCGCCAACCCGAGGCACAGCCGCCGGAACGCTGCCATCTCCGGATCCCTGTTCGGCGGCGCAAAGCGGCCGTCGCGGACGAACAGGATCGCGTCGCAGCGTCCCTCGAATCCGGTCAGATCGTGCAGCGCCAGGCGAACCCGCGGCCGCGTGATCTCGATCGTGCCGCCATCCTGCCAGTGCCAGGCGGCACCCTCCGTACCGAACGTCGCCTCGAGCGGCCGGCCCTCCACCAGCACCTGGAAACGGCCCGGCGCGCCGGAGGCACCCCACGGCGCCACCCAATCCAGAGTGCGTACCCACACATGGTAGACCCCGGCAGACGGAAATTCCGCCTCCGTCACGGCGTTGGCAACCGGCCGGCCCAGGCCGTGCGCCAAAAGGTAGGGAGATCCCATCTGGTCCATGAACTGCGGATCCACCACCCAGCCGCCGGGCTGCGCGAATGCCTCGGCTTCCACCAGAACCGCCTCCATCGCAGAGGACCGCTTCGCCGGGTCCCACGGCGGCATCGGCCCGGCCAGGGCCGGGACGGCCGGCAGAGCCAGAGTCGCGATCAGAGCGAGTGCATGCATGCAGTCACCTACTCCCTTGTACCGCACTCCATCGGGACCCCACCCTCCCCGGTCTCCCCGCGACCTCCCTCTCGATCACCCGGATGCCGCGGATCAATGGCCGACCCGAACGGAGAGCGCCGCCCGTTCCATCGTCGCCATCGACCCGGTGGTTTCCCATCCGGACCTCCCGCCACAGTAAGCCGACTCAGAACACCCTGCAAGACCCGCACCGGCCGCGACCGATAATCCTCCAGTCACGTGGGGAAGGGGTGTGAAGATGCGGCGGAGACCTGTCTGCGTGTACCGCACAGGCAGGCCGCCGACAACATCACGTGCCCTACGTCCACGCGTTCGCACCTACGATGGCGTTGGCCGAGGCGGACTTGGATGCCGGGGACCACCGGGGACAAGGCGGGCACCTGTCTGCGTGCGTGCACGCACAGGCAGAGGGCGGGCTCCAGAGCCTCTCTTCCCGACGTTCCACGTGCGTGCGCCACACGACCCACAGGGATGAGGTGCGGTCCTCCTTCGTCTCACCCCACTGCCACCCACCCGAATCGACGGGTACCGGCCCCTTTCCGCGCCTGTTTTCCGGACATCCCGCGCCCACCCTGGCCGGAAAACCCCCCTGGCCTGCGTCGTCCGCCAGGCGCCTGTTTTCCGGACCTCCCGTGCCCACCCTGGCCGGAAAACCCCCGTGTTGGGAGAACCGAGGTAGAAATGTCGTTTTGCCACTTGCAAACATACCAAAGTACATTTATATGTATGTCATTGAGTGTGTGGCATGTCATGCCCAGTGGGTGGCGCCGGCCGCCGAAGAGGGTGCAAAGCCTGGCAACGGGACGCTGAGTTGGCAGCGGGAGGTGTGCGATGCGCGGGAACGGGATGGGAATGAGCGACATGACGGGACTGGGGACGGGACGCATGATCGAGAAAGGGGCGACGGCCGTTGCGGTGGAGTGCGTGCGGGCGACCCGGGCTCTGTACCGAATTCTGCGCGACGCGCGCCGGGAGGGGGGCCTCGCGGAGGCCATCGAGGCGGGACCGGAGGCCCTCGAGAGGATCCTGGTGGGTTTTGGATACCGGTTCGCGAGCGCGCGCAAATATGCCCGCTGCGTCTGGCGCTTCTACGATGCCCTGGGCCGCCCGGATCTCGCGCACCTGCGGGACGATGACGTGGTGTCCTACCTGGCGTACCTCTGCGCCCTCGGCCGGGGCAACGCGACCCTGCGGCTGCATCTGTGCGCCATCCGGGCCGTGTTCGACGGGCTGATGGAGCTCGGGATCACCACCGGCATGCGGCACGTGCCGCGGCCGCGGCAGCGTCCTCCGGCCACCCGGGAAGAAGCTCTTGCGGTTTTGCGGGCCTGCGCCACATCGCGGGAGCGCTTCATCGTGGGCCAATTGACCGGGACCGGGATCATGCCCGGGCAGCTATGCATTCTGGGCATACCGGAGATTCCGCCCGTGCCGGTCCCCGGCGAGGAGACGAACTCCGCCGGGGCGGCGGAGCCGCACCCCGCGTCCCTGGGGGTCTTTCCCGCCGACGCGTCCGGCATCCACTGGCTGCTGCCGTCGCCGAAGGGTCGGGGACCGATCTCGACGCGGACGCTGCGGCGCATTGTGCGGCGCATTGTGGCGCGCGTGGCGGCCGGCGCGGGGGTCCATGTCACCTGCACGGCCCTGCGTAAAGCCGGTCCGGTCGCCCTTCCGGCCAGCGCCTGAGCTCGACGGCAGGCCTGGTACAGCGGCCACAGGTGCCGCCGTGGCTTTCCTGCGCTTCTCTGCCTTCCCGCGGGACGTTCTCATCGCCGTCCTGTCCAAACGCTGTCCAGCCCATGAACCGACCATGCACCCGGTTCTTCGGTTGGCCGGGCCCATCCCGTTCATTGCTCCTACACCCACAAACACTCCCCAACGCGCCAATCCTACTCGTCCCATAGCAGTCTGAAACGTCCTGACACGTCTGCTCCGAACACTGGCGCGGCCGCGCTCCCTCACCCCGAATCGGCGCTCCATTGCCGCAAGGGCAGTGGCGGCGGGAACCGATTCGCCGGATCTTGGAACAGCCCTGCCGCGGGGGGGGCATTTGGCAGCTCCGTGGTCCCGGGCTATGCTATGGACCCTGCGGGGCCGGTGAGCAACACGGGTTCCGCGGCGGCTTGTGTGAGGAGAAACGGCAGCAACCGGGGACGCAGGGTGAAGGATCCAGATCCGAGCAGTGCTGAGCCTTCGGTCGGGGCGGGGGGCGGCATGGCCGCGCCGGCGGGCCTGATCACCCTGCGGTCCATGGCCATAGCCTGTGCCCTGATGCCGCTGCTGGCGATGTGGGTGGTGCAGGCCGAGCTGATCTGGTACACGGGTCATTCGACGGCCATCTCGCTGTTCTTCCACGTCACCTTTGTGGTGTTTCTCCTGTCCCTGGCCAACCTGGTGCTGAAGCGCTACGTGCCCCGTGTCGCGTTGACGCCGACGGAGATTCTCACCGTCTACGTCATGCTGTCCATTGCGGGGGCCCTATGCAGCCATGACCTGCTGCAGATCATGATCCCGATGCTGACGTACCCCACCTACAACGCCAACCCGCAGAACCGCTGGGACACCCTGATCCTGCCCCTGCTTCCGTCCTGGGCCATGGTGACGGACAAGGAGGCGATCCGGGGTCTGGCGGTGGGCAACGCCTGGCTCTACCGGGCGGGGATTCTGGCGGCCTGGGCCAGGCCGTTGGCCTTCTGGACCCTGTTTCTGCTGGCGCTGATGACGGCGCTGTATTGCATCAACGTGTTTTTCCGGCAGCCCTGGACCGAACAGGAGCGCCTCAGTTTCCCGATCATCCAGATTCCGCTGATGCTGGCCTCGGACCTCGGCGCGCTGCTGCGCAGCCGCCTCTTCTGGATCGGGTTCGTGATCACGGCGGCCATCGACACCCTCAACGGCTACCATTACCTCTATCCCAACATCCCGGAGATCAAGATCGTCAAGGCATTCGAGTTCCGGGAGTACTTCCTGGAGAGGCCCTGGAATGCCATTGCCTCGACGGATATCAACCTCTATCCCTTCGTCATCGGACTGGTCTATTTCCTGCCTACGGACCTGGCCTTCAGTTGCTGGTTCTTCTTTGTTCTTTTCAAGCTGCAGCTGGTTTTGACATCGGCCCTGGGGATCCACGAGCTGCCCGGTTTCCCGTTTCCGAGCGAGCAGGCAGCCGGGGGCTACCTGGCTCTGGGTCTGCTGGCGTTATGGCTGGCCCGGCGGCATCTGCGGGCGGTCTGGCGCAGGATCCTGCGGCGTCCGGGGGGCGCGGACGAGTCGGCGGAGCCGATGTCGTACCGCACGGCTCTGGGGGTGTTGCTGTTGAGCACGACGGTACTGGTTGGCGGCGGGTGTGCCCTGGGGGGCAGTCCGGGCACGATGGCAGTGTTTTTCGTTCTGTTTTTCCTCTATTCTCTGGCGATTGCCCGGATGCGGGCCGAGTTGGGTCCGCCGGCTCATGACCTGCACTTCATCGGTCCGGAGACGCTGATCAACAACGCGGTGGGGACCGAGAACGTAAGCGGCGGCAACCTCTGCGCCTTTTCCATGTTTTTCTGGTTCAACCGTGCCTACCGGGCTCATTTCTCGGCCCACAGCATGGAGGGCATGAAGATTGCGCAACAGCGTCGCGTGACGGCCCGGTCCATGATGGTTGCCACCGGCACGGCGCTGGTGGTGGGTCTGGGTTCGGCCTACTGGGCTCTGCTGCATGCCCTGTATGTGCACGGGTACAGCGGCCGGCCGGCCGGGCAGGCCTTTGCGCAGCAGGGCTGGGACCGGATGGCGGCCTGGCTGTCCTTCCCCCAGGAGCCCCGTGTGGCGGCCACGGTGGCGACCGCTGCCGGGGCGTTGTTCACCCTGGGGTTGGGTCTGATGCGGATGCGGTTCACGTGGTGGCTGTGGCACCCGGTGGGGTATGCGACTTCGACGTCCTGGTCCATGGGCAAGCTGTGGGCCTGCATTTTCATCGGCTGGGTTGCGAAGGCCCTGATTACGCGCTACGGCGGGGCGGTGGCCTATCGCAAGGCGATGCCGTTCTTCGTGGGTCTCGTCCTGGGCGAGTTCACCGTGGGCAGTATCTGGGGCATCTGGGGTGCGGTCACCAGCACACCGGTCTATCATTTCTGGGGGTGAGACAGCATGCGCTGGGTGATGACAGCGCTGGTCGTGGCGGCGGGCATCGGCATCTGGGGCATGCCTGCTCCGAAAGGCCTGGCGGGGAATCCCCTCCTGTACCGTCTTGTTCTCACGGCCATGGCGGCGGAGCTTCTGCGCGGCCTGTGGTCGAGGCGGAGACAGGGCGGCAGGGGACTGGCGGCGCTGCTGGGGCCGACGTCCGCTGCGTGGGTCCTGCTCGCGGCAGCGTTCATGGCCGTCACGGTGCTGGTGGCTGCCCGCCTCGGGCGTCCCCGTCCGGTGAACCTGGTACGCACCGAGATCGGGGCGGGGACGTTCGAGCGGGACCTCGATGCGGGCCGCATGCGCCGGGATGTCGGCCGTTTCTGCGCCACTCCTTCCCGTCTCACCGGCACGGCCGGGGCGCGGGCGGCCGCCGACGCCATTCTCGGCGAGCTGGCCGCGATGGGGGCTCTGGCCGTCGAGACGCAGGACTTCACCCTTCCCGTGCCGGTGACCCGTCGTGGGGTGCTCGAGGTGCACACCGCGGCGGGGGTGAAGAGCATCCCCGTCCACCCCCTCTGGCCGAATCTGGCCCGCACCTGCCAGACGCCTCCCGAGGGTCTGCGGGGGCCCCTGGTGGACGCCGGTCGGGGGAGTGAAGGCGAGCTGCACGGGAAGCAGATCCGGGACGCCCTGGCGGTGTTGGACATGAGCTGCAACCTCGAATGGTTGAGCATTCCGGAGTTCGGCGGCAGGGCGGTGCTGTTCCGGGCTGCGCCGGGCACGACGGCGAACACGGCCCGCAACAAGTTCCTCACCGTACCGGCGGACATTCCGCGGTACTACATCGACGCCGGCCACGGGGCGGACCTCGATGCGGCCCTGGCCGCGGGTGCGGCCGAGGGCGTAGTGCATTGCGATGTCTCCTGGGAGCGCTGTTCCGCGGTGAACATCCTGGCCCGGATCACGGCCGGCAAGGGAGGCGTATCGGCGGACGATCCGGATGCGGCCCCGGTGGTGTTCCATGCCTACTACGACAGCATCAGCGTGGTGCCGGACCTGGCCCCGGGGGCGGAGCAGGCCTGCGGTGCGGCGGCCCTGCTGGAATTGGCGCGGGTCTTTGCGGGAACGGAGACGGACCGTCCGGTGTACGTGTTGTTCACGTCCGGGCACGGCCAGGCCCTGGCGGGCATGCTGCATTTCGTCGCTGCGCTGCGGCAGGCGCAGGCAGGGGGCAAGGGGGAGGCGGCGCCGCCGCTGCTGGCGGCTTTGGGGCGTCCGGGGCTGTTTGTGGGGCTTGACCTTTCCACCCGTTCGCGCCAGTTCGGGGTGTTTGCTCTGGGTCGGTTTCGGGGCCAGTACGAGCACAAGCTGCGCCCGAAGTTCAGCATTCTGGCGGCGGAGTTGGCGGCCTACGCGGCGTCCTGCGCGGCGTCGTCGGGCGACGGCGCGGAGGGGGCTTCGGAGAATGTCCTGGACTGTGTGAACCTGACCCGGGGGCGCCACTGGTGGACGTACTTCCCGTACCAGGCTCCCTTCGAGAGCGAAGTGCCGGTGCTCGCCGGGATCCCGGGGATCACCTTTGCCACGGTCAACGACGACCGACGGCACGTCGACACCCCCGAGGACCGCCCCGAGAATCTCCGCTTCGACCTCTTCGAAGAGCAGATCCTCGCGGAACCCGGTGCCCGCGCCGGCCTGGCAACCCTGGCCCGGGCCCTGACCTCCTGGAGCGGCCCCTTCGTGAGTTCCGAACTGGTGGACGGCTGGGCTTCCCTCGAGGGCCGGGTCGTCTGGCTCGACCAGGAGCGCAACTACGTCCCCAGCGAACCCCTCGCCGACGCCCTGGTCTTCCTCAAGACTCAGCGGGGGGACAAACACCTCATGGGAACGCGGGGCATTCCGGCGGTCCTGACCGACGGGACGGGGCGCTTTGTCTTCGACGGCCTGGTGCAGATGACCGAGAACTGGCAGTTCACCAACTGCCTTCTGGAAGCCTACGGCCCGGCCTCGGACACCTTCACGGGCGCCAATCCGGATGCCATGGCGCAGTACGCCAAGACCATCGGACGGAGGGGCGAAGGGCCGCGCCCGGAGGAGGGCCTGCCGCGGGACGGGGACATCCTCTACGCTCTGGACATGGCGCGGCCATCGGACTACCCCTGGCAGATCGAGATCCGCAAGCAGCGGCAGCACCTCAACCTGGTCTGCTTTCCGTGCCGTTCCCTGACCCTCACGGGGCTGACCGACCCCCGTGGCTATCTGCCCCTCAAGGACCTCAAGATCCTGGAAGCCGCGACCCTGGCCTCTCCCTTCCAGTTCGGCAAGAGCGCCACGGATTCCCTGCGGGGGGACGACGCCGAAGCCATGGTCACCCTGTGGACCGACCCAAGTGTCCGCACCATGCTGACCCTCGGCCTGGGGTTCGAGGAGAAACGCCTGATCCTGGTGAACAACACCCCCGGCGCTCCCGAGGGGAAGGGCTTCGTCATCGAGGACCTCAGCACGGTCCCCTCGATGGTGCTGCAGGGCGCGGGGGACATGTGGCGGCTGGACAGCTCGCGCATCGCGAAGCTCGAGAACAACGGGGTCCGCAACCCGCGCCTGAGCCAGTACCATGCGGAGGCGGCCGGGGAACTGACGACGGCGCGCGAGGCCCTCGAAGCGGGCGACTACCGGGGCTACCGCATCGCGGCGGAGCGTGCCTGGGCGCTCGAAGGGAGGGCCTACACCGAGACCCTGGCCATGATCAACAACATGATTCGGGGGGTGTTGTTCTACCTGGCCCTGCTGCTGCCGTTCTCCTACTGTCTCGAACGCCTGCTGTTGGCGTCGGGGACCATCAAGCGCCGGATGGTCTGGATCTGCACGATTTTCGCGGTTTGTTTTCTGACCCTGGCGGGGGTCCATCCTGCCTTTCGTTTCACGCTGACGCCGTTCCTGGTTCTGCTGGCGTTCATCATCGTGGCGTTGGTGGTCACGGTCAGCGTTCTGATCGTCTCGCGGATGGATGCGGTGCTGCAGGAGCGCAAGCGGGTGCAGGGGGGCCGGCACGACGAGCAGACCAACGTCGGGGGCATTGCGGTGCGGGCGGTGGACCTGGGCATTGCGAACATCCGGCGGCGGCCCCAGCGCGGTTTCCTCACCGGTCTGACGGTGGTGACGGTGACCTTCATCCTCCTTTCCTTCATCTCCCTGACCCCGGTGGTGAGCATCTCGAAGCTGCGTCACCCGGAGGGCGAGCCAACCTACACGGGGCTGCTGATCCGGGACCGGGGCTGGAACGCCCTGCCCACGCCGTTGCACGAGTCCATCCGCCGCAGCCTGGGAGGAGGCACGCGCGACGCGGCCGGGCTGGCCGGAGGCGGCTTTGTGACCGCGGCCCGGGCGTGGTTCTTCTCGGACTGGAGCGGGCAGCTCTCCCAGATTGACCTGGCCCCCGTGGACGCAGACAAGGGGGAATCGGGATCATCGCGGTCGTTCACGGCGGTGTCGCTGCTCTGCCTGGAACCCACCGAGCCCCTGGTGACCGGGGTGGACCGGGCCCTGGTGGCCGGGCGCTGGTTCGAGGCGGACAACGAGAGGTCCATCATCCTGCCGCTGCACGTGGCCGAACAGCTCGGGTACGGGATCGGGGACATCGGGCGCCGGGTCCGCGTCTTCGGCCAGGAACTGCCCATCGTCGGCATCGTCGACGAGGCCAGGCTCGACGCCATCCGGGACATGGATGGAGAACCCCTCTCCCCCGTCAACTTCGTCCTGCAACAGCAGCTCCGGGCCCAGGAACCCAGCCGCAACGACGAGAAACCGGACACCCTCGAGGAGTACGTGCACTATGCCTCCGACCAGGTGGCCATCCTGCCGTTTCTCTTCGGGCATCGCCTGGGGGCCTCGATCCGCTCCATCGCCGTGCGGGGCGAAAGCACGGAGCGTCTGGACGCGGAAGCGCAGGGATACACCAAGCGTTCGAACCTGACCGTGCTGCTGTGCGACGGGAAGGACGTCACGCTGTATGCGGCCCTGAGCACGAGCCAGCTCAGCGCGGCCTGGCAGATCGTGGTGCCGGTATTCCTGGGTTTCGTCATGGTTCTGGGGACCATGCTGGGGTCGGTGTATGAGCGTCGGCGCGAGATCTTCGTGTACAATTCGGTGGGTCTGTCGCCGGGCA
>JAFGRS010000665.1 GCA_016935045.1 Lentisphaeria bacterium
AGCCCCACGTCCCGGGCGCATTTCCGCGCCACCTCGACCTGGTTGGCGGTGTAGTCCGAGTAGAAGACCTCGATCCCGTCCAGCCCCAGGGAAGCCAGGTGGCGGGCGATTCGCCGCAGACCGACGCCGGTGATGCTTCTGGAGGTCAAGGCGTGGGCCCATACGGTCACGGCACCGGCCCGATCGAGGACCCCGAGCGCCTCCTCGACCGAGGGCAGGACCCGAAGCACGTAGCCCGGCTTGCCCCGCCCCAGGTAGAGGCCGAAGGCATCCGCGATGCTCCGGCAACTGCCCGAATTCACCAGGGCCCGGGCGATATGCGGACGCCCCACGACCGCTCCCCCGGCGGCCGCCACTACGTCGGCCAGCTCGATCTGGCAGCCCAGGGCACGGAGACGTGCCACCATGTCCCGGTTGCGGTCCAGCCGATCCCGCCGCACCCGGGCCAGCAGCGCCGTCAGAGCGGGGTCGTGAACATCCATCCAGAGCCCGACGATGTGCAGGATCCGGGAGCGTTCCCCCATGCACGCGACCTCGACTCCCGGGATGGTCTCCGTACGGGCTTGGGTCCCGGCCGCCAGGAACGCCTCGATCCCGTCCACCGTGTCGTGATCCGTCAACGCCAGGGCCGTCAGACCGATGGCGTCGGCCCGGGCAACCAGGTCGGCCGGACTCAGTGCGCCGTCCGAACACGTACTGTGGCAATGGAGGTCAAGCACCAAAAACCCCCCTGCATCTTCCACTGCATCTTGACTTCGCGCCCTGGCCGGATCATGGTTTCTCCGGAGCATGGCGATGGTACTGGACGATAGCTCACGGTCCCCGGGAATCCAGACGGGAGTCGTTTTCCGATGAAGATACGGGTCATCGAGGGTCGCGAAGCCGGGTTCGAGGCTTCCGTGCCGCCGGAGGGCTTTCGCGTCGGGCGCGGCCGCGACAACGACCTGGTCATGCAGGAGGAGGGGATATCCAGACACCACTGCCGCATCTGCCGCGCCGGCGGGGAATGGCTCATCGAAGACCTCAACAGCATGAACGGGGTCACCCTCAACGGGGAGCGCGTGGTCGGCACGGCGAAGCTTCAGCCCGGTGACCGCATCGTGATCTGCCGGCAGGTGCTGGCCGTAGGGGAAGACGAAGCGGCCGTCATTCCTCCCCTGCCGGTCACGAGTATCGACACCAAGGAACCGGCCGCCGCCGCACCCTCGGGCGCCGAGGCGGCCCCGCTCTGGGACGATGCGGGGGACATGCCGAAACGCCGTACTCCCCTGGTCCGCATCCTCCTGCTCCTCTGCCTGTTGGCGCTGATCGTGGTTCTGGCCTGCCTGATCTTCGCGCCGGACTCGGGCGACGAAACGACGGCCGGGAATGGAGGAACCGCGCCGAGGGGCGGCAGCGAAGCGATCGAGGATGCGGCGCCTCCCCCGCGCGAGGTCAGTGACGGGGAACTGGCCGGCCTGATCGCCGAGGAGGAAGACCGCGCCCGGAGAACCGCACCCGAGGGCGGCCCGACTCCCCCCGAAGCCGGGGAAGCGCTCCCAGAAGTCGGCGCCATCGTCCCCGCGGCTCCCGTGCCGCCCCCTGCCCCGGAGACCGAAGGCGATCCGGGCAGGGCGCCGGTCACCGAAGAGGGCCGGGTCATCGTCTCGGACGTGGTCTACATCGCCTCGGAACCCCCCGGGGCCCGGGTCACCGTGGATGGCACCGATCAGGGCGTCACCCCGTTGCTGCTGCGGGACATCTCCGACGGCCGTCACCGCATCGAGCTTCGGCTGGAGGGGTACGAGGATCTGGACCGGCAGATTCACGTGCCGGATCTCCTGCCGGCGCGGCCCTACGCGCTGCGCCAGAAACCCGGCACTCTTTTCGTCGGCAGCACGGTACCGGGCACGGCCGTATGGCGGGGCCCGCAGCTTCTGGGCGTTGCGCCCATGCTGATCACCGACCTGCCCACCGGCGATCAAGAACTGCTCTTTGTGGCGCCGGGTTGCGAGCCCCTGCGCCAGACCGTCAGCGTCAGTGACCTGAGCGGACAGCGCGTCAGCGTGACTCCCATTCCCCTCCTGGGCACTCTCGAGGTGGTGACCCAGCCCCCGGGATGCACGGTCAACATCGAGGGCGGCCTGCTGGCGACCACCGTACCGGCCCACGAGGGCGCCCTGGTCTCCGCACCCCTCCGAATCGAGAACCTGAGACCGGGCAGCTACGCGGTGGCGGTGGAACATCCCCTCGGCGCCGGCAGCTCGGGCAAGTTGCCCGTGAAACCGGGAGAGACGGTGCGGCAGACCATCAAGCTCTGGGTACCCGACACCAGGGTCGTGCTGACGGATGGCACGGTGCGCGTCGGCATGCTTCTGGAACGCAACGAACAGGGAGACATCGTCCTGGCCGAAACCCCGAAGAACCTGCAGCGCTACCTCAGACCCCAGATCAACGCCATCGTGCCTCGACCCCCGGAGGAGGTGCGGGAAGCCCTGGACGCCCTGCGTCCCCCCACCCCCAAACCCGATGGCAAACCCCGGGAGAAGCCCCCCGAGGGCGCCGACCCGGAGCCGGCACGGGAAGGCGTATGGGGCGATGATCCCATGGATCCCGCCAACGCCGCACCACCCCGGACCACAGTCGCCGCAAAAACCGACACGGACGCAAGAACCGATACGGACAAACGACCGGACGAGACCAAGGCCTACAGCCTCGAGGATATCAGCCGCCTGTTCCGTCAGGGCTCCAGCCTCGACATCGACAAGAGGCTCAAGGACCGCACCATCACCATCCGCGGCGTCCCCACGTCCAGCGGCAAGGACGGCCTGGCCGGATATCTGGCCTTCGGCCGTCGCGTCCGCTGCTACTTCGGCCGTGATGTCTACGAGGAGAGCAAGGACAAGCTGCGCGGCTACAGCGACGAGCAGACGGAGGTGGCCGTCACGGGAGTCGTATCCGGGGTCCGGTCGGACACGATTGTCCTGCGGGAGTGTACCGTGGAGGAAGTCCGGACTCAGGATCGACGGTGAAGCCTTCCCTGGGGGCCGCCCGGCTGACCTCGATGACCGCGCAGGTCTGGACTGCGTTCCGGTCCGGTTGCCCCCTCTGTGACACCTGCCCGGCGGTGCCCCTGTTTGCCCTCGCTGCAGTCGGCATCGTGAGTGCGGAGTTCGCCTGCCGGACGGGCACACTCACTCTCCCCGCCGTGATCTGCCTGCTTGGGGGTGGAATGGTGGCGGCGGGAATGAGGCCATGGCGTCCCCGCCGACTGGCGGTGCTGCCATTGGCGGTGGCCTGGACGGTGCTGCACCACGAGGCGCCCTGGGACCGCCTCGGGCGCCATGCCCCCGAACGTTGCTGTCGGATGTGGGTCCGCGGCACGGTCTGCGACCTGCGCACGGTGAGCGAGGAGACGGACGTCCTGCCGCCGCCCCAGGCCGTGGTGCTGGCGGTTCGGTCCTTCCGCCTGCCGGGGGAGGCGCGGTGGCATCCGACCCGCAGCAGCGTCCTGGTGCGCACGTCTCCGGAGACGGTGCCGGCGTACGGGGAGAGGGTCATGGCGGAGGGGGTCCTGGTTCGGGATCACCCCTCCCCGGTGTCCCGCGGCTTCGACTACGCCTTCTACCTGCGGACGCGTGGGATCCGGCACCTCTTCGAGCCCCGCGGTCTGCAGCGGGAATCGGCGGCGACCGGGTGGCGCCGGGCCGTGGCCTGCCTGCTGCGCGCCCGGGGCGCCCTCGCCGCAGGCCTCACCCGCGGCATCCACGACGAGGACAACGCCGGCCTGCTGCTGGCCATGCTCTTCGGGTTCCGGAGCGGGGTCGATGCCCGGACCCACAGCCAGTTCCTGCGCAGCGGCGCCATCCACCTCTTCGCGGTCTCCGGGTTGCACGTGGGCATCATGGCAGTCGTCCTGGGCAAAACCCTCCAGTGGCTTGGCATGTCCCAACGGCGGCGCTGCGCGGCGTTGCCCGTGCTGTTGGGGCTCTATGTCCTCATGACGGGGGCTTCGCCTTCCGCCGCCAGGGCCTGGCTGATGCTCTCCATCGGCCTGGTGTCGCGGGCCTGCTTCCGTGCCGTCAGTCCCATCAACGTGGTGGCCGTGGCGGGGCTGGTTCTCCTGCTCGCCAATCCCCTGGCTCTGTTCCAGACCGGGTTCCTCTTCTCCTTCACGCTGGTGGCCGTGCTCGTCCTCGGCTGGCCCATGGCAGCGAATCTGGCCGCCGCGGCGTGCGAGCGTGAACTCTGGTTGCCCAGGGCCCGCAAACACCCCTGGCGCAGTGCGTTGGTACGGAAAACCGTGCAGGCGGCAACGGCGGGGCTCCTGGCGTGGTTCGGCAGCGCGGGCATCATGCTCCATACCAACGGCATGCTCATCCCCGCCGCCCTGCCCGTCAACATCCTGCTCTCCACCCTGGCCGGGTTCATCCTCTCTCTGGCCGTGCCCAAGGCCCTCCTGAGCTGCCTCTGCCTGCCCGGCACGGCGTTCCTGCTGGATGGGTTCCTCGGCGGTATGCTGAATGCGCTCCTGCACCTGGTGCGCCTGCTGGTGGACTGGGGCAGCCGCAACGGCGCCAGCCTGACCCTGGCTCCTCCGGGCCTGCCGTCGGTCCTGGCGTACTACGCCTTCCTCGCCCTCGCCCTGGCGCCGCCCAGGCAGCGGGCCCTGCGTCTGGCGGGAGGGTGCGGCGCTGTCGTCTGGATCCTGGCCATGGCCCTGCGCCCGGACCCTGAACCCGTGGTGGCGGTCTTCCATGGCGGCGGACCCCAGCCCCCGGTGCTGCTGCTCGAAGACATGGGGGGCCTGCCGCCGGTGCAGGTGTTCTGCGGCAGTCGCGGCACCACGCGCGATCTCATGGCCTGGATGCAGGAGCGCGGACACCGGGGCACCCGACTCCTCGTCATCCCATGGCGAGATTCCCATGCCGCCGGCGCGGTCGCCCCGACCCTGGCTCTGATCGAGACCGATACCGTCCTCTTCGGTGACCCCGGCCCGCCGCCCGGCATCGCCAGCCGAACCCAAAACACCCCGAATTCCGCCGGACAACGCGTCCGCTGCCTCGGCGACAGCAACCGTACGGGGTCCCCATGGACACGCGTCCGGGTCACCGGGAACGCCGACGGACGCACCGTCACCGTCCACCTCGGGAACAGCGCCGAACAGGCCGACATCACCCTCCACGTCACGGCCGGCGGACGGGCAACCGTCACCGTGCGGAACACCAACGGCGAGTGCGCCAGCGTCGACACCCTGCCCTCCCTGCGGCGACACTGCACCATCCTGCCCCTGCGCAGCAGTAATGCCTCAAACCCGCGAATGCCCGCGCGGCCGCGAGCGTTCCATGCCCCCTGGAGCGCGAGCGTACCGCGAGCATCCCTACGTTGACTGAGG
>JAFGRS010000666.1 GCA_016935045.1 Lentisphaeria bacterium
GCAAGTGCTTGACGTCTCTGGCTTGAAAAGGTCCATGGTCCATGGTCCATTGTCCATGGTCCCCAGTTGCGCGTAGCGCTAAGTTCGGACACGATGCGGTGCGGACGCACATGGGCGGCGCTGGCCCGGGACGCAACGGAGACAGGACCATGCTCCACACACACAGCTTTCGCGCCCGCCTGCGTACCTTCGGCCTGGCCGCGGGACTCACGCTCTGCCTGACTCGGGGAGACACGCTCGTGGACGACTGCAACACCATCGACGCCTGGAGCCCACACAGCGACGGCGGCAACCCGCCCGAGATCCTCGCCGACCCGGACGGACACACGGGAGCGTGCCTCCGCCTCGTGTACCACGACCGGCCCCCCCACTGGGGCAATGTCGCGCGGGAACTCCGCCTCCCGCCCGAGGCCATCGGCCTGCGCTTCGACCTGAGGGTCACCCGGGCCGAACCCAGGGCGGCTCTGCACGTCTGGCTGTTCGAGGCCGACGGCGACGGCTACGTGGTCCGCCTGCGCCCCGAGAACCGGGAACTGCGCGACCTTGCCCCCGGCTGGCACGACGTGACGGTCCTGTTTTCGAGCCTTGCCTTTCAGCCCCGGGGCAACGGCAAACGCGAGTTCCTTACGGTCAACCGCATGCTTTTCGGCTGCAATTTCGCCGATTTCGACGCCGCCATCGACAACCTCCGCCTCCGTGTCGAAACACCCGTCGACGGGAGTCTGCCGCGGACCGAGGACCTGCGCCTGGCCGACGGACCGGCCGGGCGGGTCGCCGTCCTCGCCGAACCGACCTTCCCCCGACACCCCTCCCATGCTTCCCCCCAACGGCTCGCCGAACTCCTGCGCCAGGCCGGCTTCGGCGTCACCCTCCTGCGCGCGGGAGACGTCTGCGACGAGATCGTCCTGCGCCGGCCCGACCTGGACGTGCTCATCGTCCCCTGTGCCCCCCTCTACCCCAGGGCGGGAAGGGAAGCGCTGCTCGGGTTCCTGCGTGCCGGCGGCGCCTTCGTCTCCCTGGGCGGCTATGCCTTCGACGAACTCGTCGTGCCGACGGAACACGGCTGGGAATCCCGCGAACCCGTGCTGCGCGCGGCCGACATGGACGCTGCCCCGCCGACCGCACCCCGCATCAACACCCGTGTCGGCAAACCCGGGGATACGATGGGACTGGCCCGGGAGCAGATCGGGGTCTTCGATCCTTCCTACGAGCTGCGTCGGGCCGTCGGGCTGCGCGCGGCGCCGGAGCAGTCCTTCCTGGCGGCGGACTGGACCTCCCCCACCCCCGTCTCCGGCTTTGCGGCCATGGCCATGACGGGCAGCAACAGCCCCGTGTTCCCGGACGTATACGGACGCTGGGTCCCCATCCTCCAGGCAGCCGACCGCTACGGCCGCGACCGGGGGCCCGTCCTGGCCCTGGTGCACAACACGGCCGGCCCCTTTGCCCGGGCGGCCTGGGCCTTCTGCGGGGTCACCGACCAGGACCTTTTCGACGGCCGCTTCCCCGCCCTGGATCAGGCGCTGGTGAACGTCACCCGGCGCCTGGTGCGCCCCTGTTTCCTGCACGGGCTGCGGACGTCCCTGAGCTGCTACCGGGCCGGCGAAGACGTCCGCGTCTCCGTGACGGCGCAGGTCCCGGCGGACACCCCGGCGCGGCTGCGGATCGAAGTCGGCGAGACCCTCCTCTCGGAGCAGCCCGTGGCCGCCTCGGGGACCTTCGAGGCGTCTCTGCCGGCTGTACCCGCGGAGCCCGACTTCCGGCCCGTCCGGGCCGTGCTCTCCGTCGACGGACGCGATGTCGACACGGTCGCCACCGCCTTCACGGTCTGGGACCCGGAAACCCTGCGGAAGGGACCCGCCATCGCCCAGCAGGGAAACCTGATGAACTTCCGCGGCGTCCCCACCTTCCTGTGCGGCGCCAACCAGACCGGCATGATGTGGTACAGCGCCAACGAAGACCCCCTCGTCTGGCAACGCGACTTCGAACGCATGAACGACCATGGCCTCAACCTGCTGCGCATCCTCCACTTCTCCCCCTTCGCCAACGCCGATAACCCCCAGAGCGCCTCCCGGGACGTCCAGGCCCTGCGCCAACAGCCCCTCGAGACCCAGCGGCAGACCGACGCCATCGTGCAACTCGCCCAACGGCACAACACGGCCATCTTCCTGACCCTGCACGACTGGATGCCCGTGGAACTGTCCGACCAGGAACTCGGGCTGCAGCGTGACTGGGCTCGTTTCTGGGTCGGGCGCTACCGCGATGTCCCCGGCATGCTGTACGACGTGCAGAACGAACCCAGTGTCGGCGTGCCCGACCGACCCGACATCCGTGCCCTGGCCGAGATCTGGCTCACCCGGCGGTACGGCAGCCTCGACAAGGTCCGGCAAGCCTGGGGACTGCCCCCCGAGGCACCCTTGCCCCTGACCCTGGACCGGGGCGCCGCCTGGGAGGACCTCCGCTGCCGGGACCTGGATCGCTTCCGCAGCGAACTGTTCCGGCGCTGGATCGCCGCCAATGCCTCCGGGGTTCGGGACGCTCATCCCGAGGCCCTGCTCACGGTCGGCTTCCTGCAGACGCTGACCGCGGCGGACAAGTTCCTGGGTACGGTGGGGCTGGATTTCACCAACACCCACTTCTACGGCTCCGTCGCGGACTACCGCACCATCCTCAAACTCATCGACCGCCGATTCGAAGGAAAGAGCTTCTCCCTCGGCGAGTTCGGCGCCCGGGAGGCCCACGACGCCCGCAGCCACGGCCACACAGGGGACCCCGCCGACCGCTCGGTGCCGTACTACCTCGCCGTGGGACACTACGCCCTCGGCATGGGCGCCTCCTTCGTCGCCTGCTGGGACTGGAAGGACTTCCGCGACTGCGTTTTCCCGTGGGGAGTGAACCACGCCGATCTCGTCCCCAAACCCGTCCTCGAAGCGTACCGGAACATGGCCCTGCTCTTCCGCCCGGCACGCCCCCGCTTCGAGCCGCCCGAAGTCTACCTGCTCGTGCCCGACAGTCTCCGCTTCGGCCCCCACAGCGACGAGATTCATCGGGCTGTCCAGCGGGCCGCCGGATGGCTCATGGGTAGCAACGTTCCCTTCGGCGTCGTCAACGAGGAATCCCTGGCGGATCTCCCAGCCGATGTCCGGGCCCTGGTCTGGCCCATCCCCTATTGCCCCGGCGACACCACCTTCGATCAGGTCCGCACCCGCGTCCAGGCCGGGGCCGCGCTCCTGTTCAGCGGGGACGTGCGCTTCGGGGAGAACCGCAGACCCGACCGACCGGAACGCCTGCGGTCCCTGGGCCTGGAAGCGTCCCAGCCGCCCCGTCCGCCGTTCCCCGTCGACGGCGCCCTCGCCCGCGACCCCGTGACTCGGGCCCTGGACAAGGGCTCCGTGACCTGGGTCCCGTTCCCCCTCGAGCTGGATGCGAAGGCCGACGGGACGACCGTCTACCGCGCCTTCCTCGACCGGGCGCGTGTCCCCCGCCTGCGCCTCGATCCCGACGACGGTTCGGTGCACGCCTTCCGCGTGCCCCTCGAAGACGGCGACGCCTTCGTGCTCTACAACGACGGCGGCGAACGCCGCACCGTCACCCTGCGGGAGGCCGGGGGCGAAGGACCGGTTCTGCGCCTGGAACTGGCCGCCGGCGGCACGGGCTGGGTGCAGAAACGCGCGGATCGGGTGGTCGCGGCGGAGAGCCAGGGGACCGCCACGGTCGACGGCCGGCCGATCCTGCAGGCCCAGGGCCACATGGCGGTCGTCTCGCTGGAGGGGGAGGACATCACGGCTTCCGAGGCCCTGCTCGTGCTGCCCTTCGGCCCGGGGAACCTGCCCTGTCCCTCCGCCGCCCTCCGGGACGGGGAAGCGGTGCTGCTGGTCGGGGAGTTCCGCGCCGGGCGGTGGCATACCCTCGACCGACAGCGCCTCGCGTCGCCGGCTTCGGCACCGGTGGAAGTGTTCGAACAGACCCCCTTCGACCTGCGCATCCTGGCCAGGCCGGAACGCATCGAGGAAGCCATCCGCAGCGTGGAAACGCTCCTCAACCGCCAATCGCCGCCCTGATCGCAAGACCGTTCCCTCTGCCCCACAGGAGTGTGGGAGGCGCTCTCCGAGCGGCGAATCCCATGCCCCATGTGCCAACAGGACTGGCCCTGACCTCTGCGCTGCACCCGCTGCGTCGCGAGAGGTGCCCGCGTGCCTGCGATCGCCTGCTCGCTGCATCTGCGTCCCTTCGCTGGGAGCCATTGGCAGGCTATGCGGATTCGGCCCAACCGCATAGATGGCAGTCATTCTGGAACTGCACCTGGCAAGCTCCATTTCATGCTGCTGTGAGCATTGCGTGCCCAGATGGTCACGGAGACCCGAACGAGTGATGACCCCATCCCCCAGGCTGCGAATCTCGCGGCGTAATGCCTCAGTGAAGACAGGAAGGACTCGGGAATCGGCTCAGCAGGAGCTTCGCCCTCCAGTCCAAACCGAGTACGCGACGCCCCATCCCCTGGAGGGCGAAGCTCCTGCTGA
>JAFGRS010000089.1 GCA_016935045.1 Lentisphaeria bacterium
CTCCGCGGAGCGTCGCCCTCCAGGGGAAACGGCTCCGCGGAGCGTCGCCCTCCAGGGGAAACGGCTCCGCGGAGCGTCGCCCTCCAGTACGCCGTACGGTCCCCGGGCGGCGTGCCTGCACGTACGGCGCGAACCACGGGGAAAGGCGTGTTCCACGCGCCCGGAACGGCACTCAGCTTGCGTTGCCGGGTTGGGTGTGGCGACCGTAGCGTTGGCGCCTGGCATCGAGATAGGCGGCCAGGTGGGGGTCGTTCTCGTTCATCCAGCGGTAGTACTCGTCGCACTGGAGCCTGGCGGCGGCCGCTTCGTCCAGAATCACGGTCACCCGGGGGTGCATCTGCAGCACGGAGGCCGTACACATGGCGGTCACGGGACCTTCGACCATGGCGGCTACCGCTTCGGCCTTGCTGCCTCCGGTGGCGAGAAGCAGGATCTCGCGCGCCTCCAGGATCGTGCCCACTCCCATGGTAAGGGCCCAGCGGGGCACTTCCTCCTCGTTGGCGAAGGCCCCGCGGTTGTCCAGGATGGTGCGGGGCGTGAGGGTCTTGTCGCGGGTCCGCGAGGCCAGGGAGGAGGTCGGTTCGTTGAAGCCGATGTGACCATCGGCGCCGATGCCGAGGATCTGCAGGTCGATGCCGCCGCACTCCCGGATCAGCCACTCGTAACGATGGCATTCCGCCTGAATGTCCTCCGGAAGACCGTCCAGAAAGTGGATGTTCTCGGAGCGGATGTTCACGTGCGCAAACAGGTTCACCTCCATGAAGTGGCGGAAACTGCCCGGATGCCCGGCATCGAGTCCAAGGTACTCGTCCAGGTTGAAGGTCTGCACCGTGTCAAAGTCCAATTCCCCTCGGCGGTACCCCGCCACCATGGCGGAGTAGAGCTTGCGGGGGGTCTGCCCCGTCGGCAGTCCGAAGACACGGCAGTGCCGGTTCGCCAGACGGTCCCGAACCAGCGCATAGGCCGCTTCCGTAACGCTTGCATCGTCCGGGCGAATCACCACATTCACGCCTGCACTCTCCTAACCCAACGTCTCGGAAATGCTACACATCTCATTGCGCTGCAAGGACCATGGGCCATGGACCATGGATCCCAGTTGCGCGTAGCGCTCCCGCGGAAGACGCGCCAGGCACGCCGCCGGCCCATGACGGCGACGCCTACGCCTGCACTCTATCCCGCCGCACCCGCCCTGCAACCCCGGCCGGCAGCGCTGCAGGGCTGTCTCAAGATCCGGCGAATCGCTTCCCGCCGCCACTGCCCTTGCGGCAGTGGAGCGCCGATTCGGGGTGAGGGAGCGGGGCCGCGTCCCCTCCCCGCCCTCCGATCGGCGCTCCACCGGGACAAGCCCGGCGGCGGCGTTGGGATCTTGAAACAGCCCCGGCAGCGCTGGGGGATTGCCCGAAGAGGAACGTTTGCCTTGCCGCAGGCACAGTTCCGGCTATAGTATTGACCGTCCCGGAGTGGTCTGGAGCGGCCGCGTTTCGCGGCCAATGCCCACGAGGCCGTGGGCGCTCCCGCGAACACCGCACGTCGCAGCCAGGCTGTCGCTGGTTTCATGTCCTTGCTCCGGGGCGTACAACCAAGCCGTGGAAGGGCTTGGTTCCGGGCCCGATCGGGCCTGGCGGCAGCCGGGGCCCCCGTATCCGTCCAAGGCAGGAACCAATGAGCAAAATCAGAGCGCGTCACGTGTTCACCTCGGAATCCGTCTCGGAGGGGCACCCCGACAAGGTCTGCGACCAGATATCGGACGCGATTCTGGATGCCTGCCTGGAACAGGACCCCGAAAGCCGTGTCGCCTGCGAGTGCCTCGCCACGACCGACCTGATCGTGTTGTCCGGGGAGATCACCACGCGAGCCCAGGTCAACTGGGACGAGGTGGCTCGATGCGTCGTGCGGGACATCGGCTATACCGATGCCGAGGTCGGGTTCTGCGCCGATACCTGCAAAATCATGCTCTGCCTGCATCCTCAGTCCCCGGACATCTCGCTCGGGGTGGACCGCCAGGCCGATATCCGCCTCGATCAGGGCGCCGGTGATCAGGGCATGATGTTCGGATACGCGACGAACGAAACCCCGGAGATGATGCCCGCCCCCATCCTCTACGCGCACCAGATCGTCAAACGGCTGGCCGAACGCCGTCACGCCGATCCGAAGACGCACTGGTATCTGCGCCCGGATGCCAAGAGCCAGGTCTCCGTCCTCTACGAGAACGGCGTCCCCAAGCGGCTGGAGACCGTGGTGGTGTCGCACCAGCACGCCGTGGAGGCCGACGAGACCATGCTGCGGACCCTGGTTGCCGACGTGGTGCGGGACGTCGTCCCGGCCGCTCTGCTGACGGACAAACTGACCTACTACGTCAACCCCACGGGCCGGTTCGTCATCGGCGGTCCCCACGGCGACACCGGCCTGACCGGCCGCAAGATCATCGTCGACACCTATGGCGGCGTCGGCTGCCATGGCGGCGGCGCCTTCTCGGGGAAAGACCCCTCCAAGGTGGACCGTTCCGCCGCCTACATGAGCCGCTACCTGGCCAAGAACATCGTCGCCGCCGGTCTGGCCGCCAAGTGCGAAGTCCAGGTCGCCTATGCCATCGGCATCGCGCACCCCCTCAGCGTCAACATCGACACCTTCGGCACCGGCGTTCTGGACGACGAGCGGCTGCAGGGGGTCGTCACCCGCTCCGGGCTCTTCGACCTGCGTCCCGCCGCCATCATCGAGGCCCTGGGTCTCAAGCGCCCGGCCGCGGGCGGCTGGCGCTACCGGGACACGGCTGCCTACGGGCATTTCGGCCGCGCGATCTTCCCCTGGGAGAAAACCGACCGGGCCGAGGCGCTGCGGGCGGCAGCCGGGAGCTGACGCATGGCGGCGCGGATCCTTGGCTTCGGTTCGGCCCTTCTCGATCAGCTCGCCATGGTGACGGAGGAGTTCGTCGCCCGCGTGCCGGGCCGGAAGGGCGGCATGGAACTCGTGGACGACGGGCAGCGACGGGCAATCCTGGCGGCCCTGCCCGCGCCCCCGGTCTCTTCCCCGGGGGGATCCGCCGCCAATACCATCGTCGCTCTGGCCCGCCTGGGGCTGCCGGCCCGGCTCCTGGCAAAGGTCGGGCCCGATGCCGCCGGCGACACGTACCGGCGGCACGCCGTCGAGGCCGGAGTCGAAGACTGTGCCCTCAAGATTGGCGCGGACCTGCCCACGGGGACGTGTATCAGCCTGGTGACTCCGGACAGCGAACGGACCCTGCGGACCTGCCTCGGGGCCGCCTCATCCCTCGCACCCTCCGAGATCAGCGCCGCGGACATCGCGGGCTGTACCCATCTGCATGCGGAGGGCTACATGCTCTTCAACCGGGACCTCCTGCTCCATGTCCTGCGCCTGGCCAGGGAGGCCGGCTGCTGCATCGGCCTGGACCTGGCCAGCCCCGAGGTGGTCCGCGCCGCGATGGACATCCTCCCGCAACTCATCCGGGACTACGCCGGGATCGTCTATGCCAACGAGTCGGAGGCCGCGGCCTTTGCCGGCGGCTCGGCTCCCGAGGCAGGCCTGCGCTGCCTGGCCGAGCTGTGCCCCGTGGCGGTGCTCAAGTGCGGAGAACGGGGGGCCCTCATTCAGGCTCGCGGCCGGCGGCTGGCGGTGCCTGCCTGTCGGGTGCAGGATGTGCTGGACACGACGGGCGCCGGGGACCTCTGGGCGGCCGGGTTCCTTTACGGCATGGTGCACGGCCTGCCCCTCGATGTGGCCGGGCAGATGGGCGCCGAGATCGCCGCCGAGGTGGTCCGGGTCATGGGCGCGACCCTTTCCGCCCCCACCTGGTCCCGGCTGCGGAGCCGGGCCGAAGCACGCTGCCGCCGACGCCGGGAAACGCCCTCCGGCCCCGACCTTCCGGCCTCCCCCAATCCATAGAGGTGGAACCATGGTCCACAAGACCGAGCAATGCTGGATCGCGGACCCGGCTCTCGCTGACTTCGGCCGCAAGGAACTCGACATCGCCGAAA
>JAFGRS010000011.1 GCA_016935045.1 Lentisphaeria bacterium
CCCGGCAGCTTCTCGAACCGGGCAGGGAGCTGGAACTCGCCTTTACGGGTGTAGCCGGTCCCAAGGAATACGATCTGCTGCACCGCATTGGCGGGCGCCTCGACACGGTCATCGGCATGGACACCTTTCTGTTCTGGCATCCCGAGTGGATGGGGTTTCTCACCCGTTGGCTCCTGCGTCTGCTTGTCTGGCTGCGGGACCTGTTCGGTGTGAGCTGGGGGTATGGCCTGGCGATCATCGTCATCACTGTCGCGGTGAAGGTCCTCTTCTGGCCGCTCACGCACCACAGCACCAAGTCCATGCGCAAGATGCAGCAGTTGCAGCCCCAGCTCAAGGAACTGCGCGAACGCTATAAGAGCGATCCCCAGAAGCTCTACCGCAAGCAGGCGGAGCTGTTCAAGGCCAACAAGGTCAGCCAGTTCGGAGGCTGCCTGCCGATCCTGCTGCAGCTCCCCGTCTTCTTTGCCCTCTTCATCACCTTCCGCAGCGCCATCGAACTGCGGCACGCCAGTTTCCTCTGGGCCGCCGATCTGAGCATGCCCGACGACATCCTCGGGCTGCCGATCCGACCCCTGGCCCTGCTCATGGGCGGCACCATGCTTCTCCAGCAGCGCCTGACGCCCTCCGCCGGGGACCCGCAGCAGCAGCGCATGATGATGTTCATGAGTGTCTTCTTCATCTTTCTCTTCTACGGTATGCCCAGCGGCCTGAACCTCTACTGGACCGTCAACCAGATGCTCAGCATCGTCCAGACCCTGGTCACCCGACAGATCGAAAAGAAAAGCGAAATCACGGCCTCCGGGACGCAGAAGGCCCCCGGGAAACCGACACCGGCAAAGACGGCGGCGCCCTGACCGGGACCGGCGGCGCCGACGCGCCGCCGCACCGCCGTCCGACCGCGGCGCCGTCAGGGCGCCGGGGGACCGCCCGGACCAACCAGAGGAGCAATACCCATGGCCGAACACGACACCCTCCGCGAACAATGCAGGCAGTGCCTCCACACCATGATCTCCCTGCTCGGATTCCAGGCCGACATCAGCGCAACCGAGGCCGAGGACACGATCACCCTCAACCTCAAGACCAACGAGGCCGGACGACTCATCGGCCGCCGTGGGCATTGCCTGCAGAGCCTCGAACTGCTTCTGCAAACCATTCTGCGCCGGCAACAACCCGACTGCCCGGCCGTCGAGATCGTCATCGACGGCTACCGCAACAGCCGCGGCCCCCAGGAACACGGCGGCCGTCGGTCCACACGCACCCCCGTCGACGAGGAGCGCCTGCGCACCATGGCCCTCGATGCCGCCAAGGAAGTCGTCCGCTGGGGCGAACCGCAACGCATCGGGCCCCTCGATGCCGCCGAACGCCGGGTGGTCCACATGGTCCTGCGGGAGGAACCCGGGGTCACCACCGAGAGCGAAGAGCCCGACGCCAACGGCCGCAAGCGTGTCCTTGTCCGCCTGGCGAATGCGCCCGACGCTTGAAATCTCCGCGTTTCCGGCCTACACTCTACCAGGATGTCGGGCTTCGGACCACGGAGACGTGCCTCATGCTCAACCCCCATATCGACGCGCTCATGGCCAATGCCGGCTTCTGGGGGTTGACGTTCGACGATGTCTCCCTGGTCACGCGGTATGCCGATTTCCTCCCCGCCGAGACCGACGTCAGCAGCCGTTTCAGCCGCAACATTCCCCTGAACATCCCCTTTGTCAGCGCCGCCATGGACACGGTCACCGAGAGCCAGATGGCCATTGCCATGGCCAAGCTCGGGGGCCTGGGTGTGGTCCACAAAAACCTGACCCCTGCCCGGCAGGCGGGCGAAGTCGAGCGGGTCAAGCACTACCTCAACGGCCTGATCGCCTCTCCCATCGTCTTCTACAGTGATATGAAGATCGCCGAGGTCATGGCCCGCAAGGCCGAGCAGAAGTACACCTTCAGTGGTTTTCCCATCCTGGATCGGGAGGACCGCCTGGTGGGCATTCTGACCGCCAGGGACGTCAAGTTCCTGACCGATTACGACGTGACCGTGGAGTCCGTGATGACCCGGGATCCCGTTGTCGCTCCTCCCGAGACCACGATGACGGAGGCCTTCCAGGTCATGCTCCGGCACAAGGTGGGCAAACTGCCCATCGTGGATGACCAGCGCCGGCTGCGGGGGCTCTACAGCTTCCATGATGTGCGCACCCTGATCGAGAACATGGAGCCCGGGTTCAACCGCGACGTTCAGCACCGACTCCGGGTCGCTGCCGCCATCGGTCCCTTCGACGACGAACGCATCGAGGTCCTGGTCCGGGCCGGCGTCGACGCCCTCGTCATCGACACCGCCCACGGCCACTCGAAGGCTGTGCTCGAGACCGTGCGGACGCTCAAGCGGGCCCACCCCGAGGTGGATGTGGTGGCCGGCAATGTGGGTACCGCGGAAGGGGCCGCCCAACTGGTCGCCGCCGGCGCCGATGCGGTGAAGGTGGGGATCGGTCCCGGTTCCATTTGCACCACGCGCGTGGTGGCCGGCGTGGGGGTGCCGCAGCTCACGGCGGTGTACGAGGCGGGCAAGGCCGTGGGCGACGGCGTACCCGTGATTGCCGATGGCGGGGTGACCTATTCGGGGGACGTGGCCAAGGCCCTGGCCGCGGGTGGGGCCTGCGTCATGATGGGGTCCGGCCTGGCCGGCACCGAGGAATGCCCTGGGGAACGCATCCTGCATCAGGGACGCACGTTCATGGTCTACCGGGGCATGGGCAGCCTCGAGTCCATGAAAACCGGCAAGGGCAGTCGGGAACGCTACAGCCAGGGCGAAGTGAGCAACCCCGACCGCCTGGTGCCCCAGGGCATCGAGGCCATGATCCCGTACCGTGGATACCTCGCCGATGTCCTGCACCAGTACGTGGGCGGCTTGCGCTTTGCCCTGGGGTACTGCGGCGCCCGGACCATCCCCGAACTGCAACGCACCGCCAGGTTCGTGCGCATCACTCCCGCCGGCAAGGAAGAGGCCCATCCCCACGACGTCACCGCCATCAAGGATGCGCCGAACTACCGCGCAACCTGAAGCCGCGGCGGGGTCCCCGGGCGGGGCCCGCCACGGCGGAGAAACCGGCCATGGCTGCATTGCTCGTCATCCTGGGTGCCGTCGGCGCCGCCATCTTCCTGGCTGCGGCCGTGGTCGTGGCCCTCTTCTTCAAGCTCTGGCTCACGGCCAAAGCCGCCGGAGTGCCCTTTCCCATCCTCCGCATGGCCGTCATGCGCCTCCGGCGTGTCAGCCCCGCACGCGTGCTCGATGGCATCATCCGTCTCTGGAAGTCGGGGGAAACCACCCCCCTCGACGACCTGGAAGCGCACATCCTCTCCGGCGGGCAGCTCGAACCCGTCGTGGAGGCCCTCATCGCCGCCCGCAAGGCGGGACTGGACACCGACTTCCGCACCATGGCCGCCATCAACCTCGCCGGCCGCGATGTCGTTGACGCCGTGCGCGCGCGCGTCAATCCTAAAGTATTGGTGATTCCACCCCCGGGCAGCGGCCTGGCGGGAATCACCGGCGTGGCCCAGGACGGCATCCAGCTCGCCGCCAAGGCACGCGTCACCGTGCGCACCCAGTTGGACCGACTCGTCGGCGGCGCCGGTGAGGATACCGTCACCGCGCGGGTGGGCGAGGGCATCGTCGCCGCCATCGGGCGCGCCCGCAGCCACCGCGACATCCTCGCCAAACCCGAGCAGATCTCCGCCTACCTGCTCGACAAGGGCCTCGACAGCGGCACCTGCTTCGAGATCCTCTCCGTCGACATCGCGGACGTCGATGTCCTCGACAACATCGCCGCCCGGCTCAATTCCAGCCGCGCCGAGGCCGACAAGCGCATTGCCCAGGCCCGGGCCGAAGTGCGTCGGGCCGCGGCCGTCGCCTCCCAGCACGAGATGCGTGCCCGAACCGTGGAGAGCCACAGCCGCGTCGCCGCCGCCCGGGCGCATGTCCCCCTGGCCGTGGCCAGTTCCTTCACCGAGGCCAACATGGGAGCGGCGCGCCCGCTGCACGGGGTGCTGAACCACCGCCTGCGCTGGCGCTGGCGGGCATGACCGCGAGGCCGCCGGCCCGGCCGCCGGGACGGCCCCGTCCCCGCCTCCCGGGGCCCCGCGCAGCCGGACAGCCCGGGGCGCACGTCGGCCAGGCAGCGACGCCCGGGAAGATACGGCAGGAAAAACAGGGTCCGAGGCAAACCTTGATTTGCTTTGCGTGTGGTCCTATGGTATCCTTCTTGGTGGACCCGGACAATCTTTCGGATCGCTGCCGGTGCGACGGCGGGGCTGCCTGCGGCCGGTTTTCGTGTCGGGAACCATGGGACGCCCAACGGAGGAGGACTGAAGGATGAAGAGAGCAGTCCGCAACCTGACAGGCCTTGTTCTGGCGCTGTTGGCCGCGGGCGTGTTCTGCCTCGACGTGGCGGCCCAGGACCGGACCCGCGTCCGCATCACGGGCATGAAGTTCCGCAACGTGCGGACCCCCAAGTTCGACGACACCAGCAATCCCGAGGCCAGCGCCAAGAGCGAATGGCTGCAGTGTTACCTGGAATACGAGACGGAGGGTGGGCGTGACGGGTGGACCAACGAGATCACCCTCGAGTGGGCGGTCCTGGTCTGGCCCGGGGACAAGAAACCCCTCCTCCTGACCACCAGCGTCACCTACGTCGACATCGAGGACGGGAAACACCGCGCCGTCGTCTACGTCCGCCCCAATTTCATCCGCAGGCACACCGGGGCCAAGTCCCCCAACAGCAACGATTTCTCGGCCTATGTCGAGGTCCTGGTCGACGGGCAGCGCGTGGCCAGGCAGGAGGAAAGCCGCCAGCGCCGGCCCCGCAACTGGTGGCAGGCCAAGGAGCCCGATGTGCGCCGAGCGGAGGGCGAACTGCTGCCCCGGACCGAGACGCCCTTCGCCCACATGGACTATGATTTCTACGAGCATATCAAGCCCAAACGGCCCTAGGACTGTCCCCGTCGGGCGGAGCCGGTACCCGACGACAGCAGACAGCCGGCGCTTCGGGAAGCGAGCGAATGGCAGGCAAAGACCGCATCCTGGCAATCGACATTGGCGCCACCAGCATCAAGGTCGGTGAGTTCGAGTACCCGTCGCGCGATTCCCGCGTCCTGGTCAATTTCGCCCACCGGGAATACGAGGAGGAACTCACCGAAGGCACCCGCAGCGTCGTGGTTGCCGGCCTCCTGAGGCAGATGGTCGTGGAAAGCAACTTCCACGCCCGGCGGGCCCTCGTCTGCATGTCCGGTCAGGCCGCCTTCACCCGCTTCGTCAAACTGCCCCCCTTTGCCGAGGACGAGAAGCGCATCCGGCAGATCGTCGAGTTCGAGGCCAAGCAGAACGTCCCCTTCAACATGGACGAGGTGATCTGGGACTACCAGCTCATCGCCAATCCCGATGAAGAAGAGATGGACGTGATGTTCGTGGTCATCAAGAACGAGATTGTCGAGCAGATGACCGGTGCGGTCCAGGCTGTCGGGCTCGAACCTCTCCTCGTCGACGTGGCTCCCGCCGCCTGTTACAACGCCGCCCGAGCCAACCGGGTGGGGGAAGACGAATGCGCCATGGTGCTGAACATCGGGGGCCGCAGCACCAACCTGCTCTTTGCCGACCGCAGCCGCTTCTTTGCCCGCACCATACCCATCGCCGGGCACTCCATCACCCAACAGGTCGCCAAGGAGTTCGGCATCGGCTTCGCGGAGGCCGAGGAACTGAAGCGCCGGCATGGCTTCGTCGCCCTGGGCGGCGCCTATGCCGAGCCCGAAAGCGAGGTTGCCGCGGCGGTCTCGAAGATCATCCGCAACGTGATGGCCCGCCTCCACGGCGAGATCAACCGTTCCATCAGCGTGTACCGGGCCCAGCAGCACGGCAACCGGCCCACGCACCTCTTCCTCACCGGCGGCAGTTCCACCATGACCTACTGCGACCACTTCTTCGCCGAGAAGCTGCACCTCGACGTGACCTACTTCAACCCCTTCCAGGTCGTCGGCATCGGCCCCGCCATCAACCGTCAGCGCCTCGGCGAAGTCGCCCACATGTTCAGCGAGGTGATCGGCCTCGGACTGCGCTACAAGCTTCCCTGCCCCATCGAGGTCACCCTGGTGCCGGAGAACATCCGCCGGCAACAGGCCCTCAAGCGCAAGAAGCCCTTTGTCTTCGCCGCCGAAGCCTGTGTCCTCATCATTCTTCTGGTGGGCTGGTTCGGGGCCCTGAACCGGGGCAAGATCGACGCCCAGGCGCTGGACGCGGTGACCCGCCAGCGGCAGGACGTGGAAGGTCTTTACAACAAGATCAAGGCCTACAGCGGCGAGGCCGGCCAGAGGCTCAGCCAGCACAACGCCATCAGCGAACTTCTCGAAGAACGCTGGCGCTGGCCCGACGTCTTCAACGAGATGTACCGCCTCAAACCCGACAACCTCTGGTTCCATTCCATCCAGCCGATCGTCGGGGACGTCCTTCCCATCACCGCTGCCTCCACCGGCGCGGGCGGCATGGGGATGGACAGCGTCCTGGGGTCCTCGGGCATGGGCGACATGGGCATGGAAGGCGGCGGCAGCGAGATGGGCGGCGGGGGGTTTCCCGCGGCGCCGATGGAGGGTGGTTTTTCCGGCATGGACAGCAGCGGCATGGGGTCCGAGGAGATGGGCGGCTTCGGTATGGGTGGCGGCGTTGCGGTCGCCACCTACGAGGCGCGCTCCATCAGCGGGTTGATCCTTTCCGGGCATGGTGTGATTCTGGGGGCGGGGGATGCCGGCCGGGCCATCGAGGACGCGGCGGAGGACCTCAAGGAAGGGGAGAAGAAGCCCGAGCCCCGCAGGAAAGAACCCAGAAAGCCCGAACCCAAAGCCGAGGCGGAGGACGGGGAGGCCGACGAAGACGCCTTCGACGAGCTTTCCGAGGCCGAGAAGGCCCCCGCCAAGGAGGCCGAGGAAGAGGAGCCCGAACCCGCCGAGGAAGAGGAGACCCCCGAGGAGCGCATGGCCAAGGCCCGCGAACGGGCGCGCACCAAGGGGACCCCGGAACTCGCCTTCCTCGAAGTCCTCAGGGCCAGTGAACTCGTCGACCCCGACGGGGAGTACACCGGCATCAAGTCCTATGTGCCTCCTCAGGACATCGACAACCTCTCTTCCTTCGTCATCCAGGTCAAGTTCAAGGAGCCGTTCGACTACCAACACCTCAGCCGGTGAGCGGAAGACCGGCTCCGCGGCAGCCGCCGGGAAGGCGCCGCACCCGGGACAGGACAGACCACAGGATAGACTATGGATTTCTTCAGGAAAAACCTCGGGCTGCTGATCTACTCGCTGGCCTGCCTGATCCTGGCCGTCGTCATCGCCCTGAAGATGGCCGCGGCATCCAGCGCCAGTGCCGCCAAGCGCACGCAGCTCGAAGAGCAGTTGAATTGGTTCCGCGGCATCGCCAAGGACGACATCAAGCTGACCAAGGAGAACGAGCGCGCCGCCCAGGACAACCGTGACCGGGCGGAACGCAAGTTCGCCGAACTGCGGCGCAACCTGGCCGCACGCTACCGCATCGAACCCCGCAACCCCAGCACCGAGGTCGAGGCGGTGCGCATGCTGCGGGACGAGATCATCAGGATGAACCGCCTCCTGGACGCCGCCGAGGTCGACTACTCAACCTGTGCCTACCTTTCCTTTGAGAAACGGGCCACCAGCACGGAACTGCCCACCATGGAGGATGTGCCCAGGATCTACCGCCAGCTGCGCATTGTCCAGGAGGCCGTCCGTATCGTCGCCCAGTCGGGCCTGCTCAGCCTCGGCAGCATCGAGCGGCCCATGGAACTGGAGGTCATCGAAGGCGACCTCTATACCGCCACCCCCATCCGGATGACCGTGAGCGGCACCGCCGAGAAGGTCCAGGAGTTCGTCAACCGCATGACCACCGAGGCCAACTACCTGTTCTTCCTGCGCAACCTCAGCGTCGAGGGCGCCGACCAGGCCCCCAGCGGCGCCCTCGGGGGCGCGGGAACCAGCATGGGGGGCGGCTATGGCGGAGGCATGATGGACTCCGAGATGGGCATGGAGGGGATGGATTCCTCCGGCATGGGGTCCGGGGGCGGGATGCGGCCCGGGGGGGCCCTCGGCGGCTTCCGTCCGCGTCCCAGGCCGGAGAGCGGCTCGATTCTGGGGGGCGGCGGAGAAATGGTGGCCCCCGGAGGCGGCTACCGCGGCCCCGGCAGCGGCTATGCCCCCGCCATGGGCATGCGCCCCGGGATGTCCCCCGAAATGGGTATGAGCAGCGAAGAGGAGTACAGCGGCATGGGGGGGGGCGCGGTCAGCCAGGAACCGATGTACCGCGAGGACCTTCGCGTGTTCATGGAGATGCCCGTTCTCACCGCGCAGTTGCGCTTCGACGTCATCGAGTTCAACCCACCCGACGAAGGCGAAGCAGAGGAGTGACCCCCGTTGAATTTTCTGCGCAATCACTTCGAGAAACTGATCCTTGGGTCGGTGCTCATTGCGCTGCTGGCCAGCATTGCACTGCTTCTCCACTCCCTGGGGCGCGCCGGGACCGGCGCCTCCGCACTGATCGGCGAGGCCCGAGCCGCCGCCACCGGGGGAGGCCCCATCAAACTCATTGGCGAAGAGGACTTCCGGGACGCCTACCAGACCCTCGCCGACCAGCGCGTGCGCTTCGAGACCCTCGCGGTACAGCAGGCCTCCCCCCTCCAAGGCAACCTCTACGACCCCCCCGACTACATCCTCTGCTACAGCGAAACCTGCAACCGTCTCATCCCCATCACCGCCGACAAATGCCCCTTCTGCGGTACGGAACAACCGCCCCGCAACGCAGCCCCCAGACCCGAAGACGACCTCGACAACGACGGTCTCCCCAATTTCGTCGAGAAAAAGTACCCCTTCCTGCACCCCGAAAACCCCTACGACGCCCGCCAGGACGAGGACGGCGACGGCTTCCTCAATGCGGAGGAGTTCAGGGCCGGCACGGATATGCAGAATCCCGAGAGCCGTCCTCCCCTGGCGGCCAACCTGCGCTTCGAACGCGTCTTCCAGCGTCCCCTGCCCGTGATGCTCAAGCGCATCAGCCGCAACAACAGCGATGATCCTGCCCGCTGGACCATCACCATGCAGAGCTGGGATGCGCCCCGAAACCGCTGGCGGACGAAGCTGAGCAGCGTCGGGAAGGAGATCGAGGGGTACGTCATCCAGAGCGCCCGTTTCGTCGACAATCCGGCCCAGGAAGGCAAGCAGATCGGCGTTGTCGAGGTCAAGCCCCCGGACGGGAGCGATCCCTACACCCTGCGGGAAGGCGAGACCGCCAGTGAGCGGGAACGCTTCGCCGTCCTTTATTACTACCTTTCCCGCTATGTCCAGTATGCGCGCAGTGGCGGCGTACGCAGGCTGCTGCACAAGGTCGGGGACGAGATCGGCCTCACCTGGGGCCGCCCGCCCAACCTCCAGACCGAAGTCTACCGACTGGAGAGCATCAGCCCCGACACCGCCGAAGTCCTCCTGATCAAACCGCCTCCCGCCGCGGGACTGGGGCCCACACGCCTCACCGTGCCCAAGATCAATCCCCGCGAAGACTTCATCCCGCAGATGCCCGCCGGGGCCAGGTCCACCATGGAGGAAGGCGGTTACCCCGGCGGCAGCGAAGACAGTTCCCCGCCCATGATGACGCCATCCCCCTACCGGCGGCCGCGCCCGGGCGGGATGGCTGCACCGTAGAGAGAGGCCGGCAGGACGACGGGAATACCTTCGTCCGTGTACGGGCGCCGAGGTCCCACGGCCCCGTCCCGGGCGGGATGCCATAGGACGGAGAGAGGCGGACGGGTGGGCGCGCGGGAGTTCCCGTGGCCGACGAATTCGGGTCCCAACAACAGAAACGTGAGGAGAATCTCCGCAAAGGCAGTGTATGGTTCCTGCCCAAGACCCCGTCTGCGTGGCGTACCGGCCCGCGGCGGCAGCGGGATGGGGACCGATGGTGAGAGACGACCGGTCTCGGCTGGCCTTGGCGGATGGCATCCTCGAACACCGACGCTTTGGAGACGCTTTATGATGAAACGGACACCTTTCATCGGGGGTATCACGCGGGGCGGTTTGGTCCTCCTCTGCCTGGGGGTGGCAGGCTCCCTGTCTCTGCAGTCGGTGAGCCGGGGCCAGGACCCCGGTCTGGTGCCGGAGGAGGTCCGGAAGGACGCCGAGAAACCGGCGGCCGATTCCGCTCTCGAAGGATTGGTGGAATCGTTGTTCAAGAGTGCCGCGGAGGAGAAGGCCAAGCCGGCCGCGGCGGAAGAAACTCCCGCCGAGGTCGATGACTCGATCCAGGCGGAGGCGGAAAAGGACGTCCGCAGCAAAATCGCGGAGAGCACGGGTGCGGAGACGGAGACCGAACCCAAGGCCGTTCCCCTGGTGGAGCCCGAACCCCAGGAACTCAGCGAGGACGAGAAAGTCCGCCGGCAGGAACTCGAAATGCTCGCCGACGAACTGGTTGTCCAGGCCATGAAACTCTGGCGGCAGGGGGAGTACAAGCAGGCCGCCGACAGGTACACCCAGGCCAACGACCGCCTGAAGAAGGTCAGCCTCAGCGAACCCCGCATCCTGCGCAAACGCGCGGACGTCGACCAGATGCTCCACAACCTCTACAGCGACTGGGCCAGC
>JAFGRS010000667.1 GCA_016935045.1 Lentisphaeria bacterium
CTCGGCTCCGCGGAGCGTCGCCCTCCACGGGAATGGACCGCCCGCGGCCTCGCGGGCACTCTCGGCTCCGCGGAGCGTCGCCCTCCAGTCCGCATCGACTGCGCGACGCCCCATCCCCTGGAGGGCGAAGCTCCTGCTGAGCCGATTGCCGAGTCCTTCCTGTTCCCACTGAGGCATTACCACGGAGAAGGGAATCCGGCTTGACCTCTGCCCTGGAGGGGATATGGTAAAGGGCAATGGGTGATGGGATTGCTTTCTCTCCCTCGTGTGAGTCCTGTGGTTCCGATTCCTGGGGCGGGCAGCGTCCGGCCGATGCGCCGACGCCCCGCAACCATCCTCACCCGGCTCCCGGGGCACGAATGCCCGGGGAGACCTTGCAGCGGGAGAGCAACCATGGAACGGGACCGACGGAAGTTCCGGTGATCAAGGAATGCGTGTGGAACGGAAGAAATCGAGTGGTGAACGGGCAGGGATGCCCGGCAAGGCCTGCGTGGATCTCCTGGTGCGCCTGGCGCGTGATGCGGGGGGTGTCCCGGTGGTGGGTTCGGGTTCGGGCGATACTGCGGGGGATTGCGGGAGTGGGGTGTCGTTGGGCGGGACGGTCCGTCGCCTGGCGGCACTGGGGGTGGTGCGCATCGACGCGTCGGGTCGTGTGTGCCTGACGTCGGGAGGGCGGTTGGTACGAGGCCGGGTTGTCTTCTCGCCCGGGGGGCACGGTGTGGTCGAGCCCCGGGACGGCAGCCAGGGGGTGTTTGTTGCCTCCGGGAATGGCGCCATGGCGATCCATGGGGACGAGGTCCTTGCCTGGAAGGTCGGCGGCTCCGCAGCGGACAGGCGGCGGGGCCCACGTCGTCTGCCGCAGGCCGTGGTTCTGGGCGTGGTGGAGCGACGACGGGAGTCCCTGACCGGCATCGTCCGTCATCTGGGAGGTGGGGTCTGGCTGGAGGCAACGGGGTTGGCATTTCACCGTCCGCTGCGCCTGGACGCCCAGGCCTCGGCTCAGGTGGGGAAGCGGGTGGTGGCCCGCCTGGTTCCGCTTCCCGACACCGGCGTCGGCGTGGAAGCGGAGGTGGTGGAGGTCCTGGGGCCTGCCCACGACCCGGGCACGGACATTCCGCTGGTCCTGGCGGAGTACGGTCTCCGCACGGCGTTCCCCGTCGAGATCGGGAGTGAGGCGCGGGAAGCCGCGGCGGCCGCGGCGGGGCCCCATGAACGAGTGGACATGAGGGACCGCTTCGTGATCACGGTGGACCCGCCCGAGTCCCGGGACCTGGACGATGCCCTGTCCTTGCGGCGCGAAGGTCCGGGGTGTTGGGAGGTCTGCGTGCACATTGCCGACGTCAGTCATGCGGTGCGTCCCGGGTCGGCCCTGGACCGTGAGGCCTGCGCGCGGGGTTGCAGTGTGTACTTCCCCGGGCGGGTGGTGCCGATGTTGCCGGAGGCGCTCTCGAACGGTCTCTGCAGCCTGCATCCGGGTGTCGACCGGCTCGCCTTGACGGCGGTGTTGCACGTAACTGGGAGCGGTTCTGTCGAACGGGCAGGATTTGTGGAGACGGTGATCCGTTCGAGGCGTCGTTTCACGTACGCCGAGGTACAGGCGCTGCTCGAAGGCGGGGGAAGGGATTCGCTGGTTGGGTCCGATGCCCGGGCGGCATGTCTGTTGCGGGAGTTGGACCGCCTCGCCCGGAGCCTGCGGCAGGGCCGGCTGCGGGATGGGGCGCTGGAGTTGTCGGTGCCGAGCTTGCGCCCCGTGGTCGACGCGAGCGGAGAGGTGACCGCCCTGGAGCGGGAGGAGGCGGACACGGCCCACCACCTGGTGGAAGAGTTCATGCTGGCGGCCAACGAGGCAGCCTGCCGCATGCTGGCCTCGGCCGGTGTGCAGCAACTGCATCGGGTGCACGGTTCACCGAGTCCGGCCAGGGTGGATGCGGCCGCGGCTGTATTGCGGGAAGCAGGGGTGTTCGAGGACGGGGGAGTGCCTTCCGGAACGGACCTCCACGACCTCCTCCAGGCTGCCGGACAAAGTGACGCCGAGGTGTGGACGGCGACGGTGCTGGGTGCTCTGCCACGGGCGGAGTACAGCGCCGACAACGGCGGCCACTTCGGCCTCGCGAAGAGCCACTATGCCCACTTCACCTCCCCGATCCGGCGCTACCCGGACTTGGTCACGCACCGCCTGCTGAAGTCCCTTCTCCGTGGTGGCCCGGGAACGCCGGCAGGCACGGACCTGGAGGCGCTGGCACGTCACTGCTCCGAACGGGAACAGAATTCCCAGAGAGCGGAGCGTCACCTGATGGACATGAAGCGGATCCGGTACCTGTGCCGGCAGCTTGCGGCCGAACCGGAGCGGACCTGTGCCGCGGTGATTGTGGCCTGCCACAGGCCGGGAGCACGCGTATACCTGCCCGAGTTCGGCCTGTTCGCCTGGATGCCGGCATGCGACGGCTCTCCCGAGATCCGCCCGGGAGAACGGGTGACCGTGCGCTGCCGCACCGTCTCGGTGGACCGGCGCGTGGTCGAGGTCGCGCGCTGCTCGGCGTGAGACCGGCGCGTGGTCGAGGTCGCGCGCTGCTCGGCGTGAGACCGGCGGTACCCGAGGGCCGGAGTTCTGGGGATGCCGCCCGGAGGACCGTGCGGCGTACGGGTAGGGCCGGCGGTCCCCGACGGCCGAAGTTCTGGGGATGCCGCCCGGAGGACCGTGCGGCGTACGGGTAGGGCCGGCGGTCCCCGACGGCCGTCTTCCTTCCTGTCCCGGAGCGGGGTGTTTTCCGGACACCCGGCCCCCCGCCATGTCCGTGAAACGAGCGGGGTGTTTTCCGGACACCCTGCCCCCGCCATGTCCGTGAAACGGGGGAACGGAGGCTCCGGAATGTGTGTTTTCCGGGCATCTGGAGCGCTGGATGTCCGGAAAACAACGACCCGCGCGCGTATCGTGCGTGTTTTCGGCTCCCGGGGGACGGGGTGATGCGTCCCGATTCTGGCGTCACGGCGTTTGGCGGCGCGAGTCATGGGGCAGAGGGCGGGGTCTGGGTATCGGCCACCGGACTCGGTTCGAGCGTTGTAGGGGGCCGGCCACGCGGTTGTGGCACATCACGGCTCCCGGGCGACCTCGAGGAGGGCCAGGACGTTCTCGATGGGCACATCCACCTGGATATCCTGTGCCGGGGCGAGGATATAGCCGCCGCCCTTGCGCATCATGGCCTTGAAGCGACGCGCCTCGGCGCGGACCTCATCGGGGGTGCCGAAGGGCAGGACCTGCTGGGTGTTGATGCCGCCCCAGAAGGCGAGGCGATCGCCGTAGGTCGCCTTGATCCAGGGGACGTCCATGCACTCGGACTGGAGGGGATTGAGCACGTCCACTCCCATCTCGATCAGGCGGGGGATGAGGATGTCGATCTTGCCGCAGGAGTGGATCCAGACGTCCTTGCCGTAGGCGTGGACCAGGTCGTATTCGCGCTGTTCGCCCGGCCGGATGAGGTCGTCCCACATGTCCGGGCTGAAGAGGAGGCCCTGCTGGGATCCCCAGTCGCTGCCCAGGAGCACCCCGTCGATGGCACCGCAGGCGAGGACGTTTTCGAGCATGACCATGTTCTTGTCGATGATGGCGGTGAGCAGCCGTCTGGCAAAGGCGTAGTCGCCCCCGAGATCGGCGAGGAAATTCTCGATTCCCCGGGCGGCGTTGGCCTTTTCGAAGTGGCTGCCGTAGACCATGGCCAGGATATAGCGGTCGTTGGTGTTCCGGAACGCCTCCAGATCGGAGTAGAACCTGTCGTAGTTGCCGGTTCCCTTGACGCGGGCGTGACTGGTGGGGGCCTCGGGACTTCGCCAGTCGCTTTCGAGGGCGTTCCAGGCCCACCAGGGGATGCGGATCATCTCCACGTCGTTGTCGAAGAAGAGGTCGTTCAGGTCC
>JAFGRS010000668.1 GCA_016935045.1 Lentisphaeria bacterium
CCCGGCGGCGGGGGCAGCCGGGGGCGCCTGGGCCAAACCGGGAGGGCACAGCAAGGCGGCCGCAACCACGGCGCCGAGGCGCACCTGCCCGGCACACGTCCACCAGGGGCGGTGTATGGGGCTCGTCCGTTCCATCGCTTGCCTGCAACCGCCTTCCGCAGGGAAACCGCAGCATGCCATCGCCGGAAAGGGATGCCAATACCCTTGCCGAAACCCCGTAATGTAGACCCTGCCAGGGAAAATGCTCCCGCCCCCCGGGGGTTCGCCAGGGCTGTTTCAAGGTTCCAACGCCGCCGCCGGGCTTGTCCCGGTGAAGCGCCGACAGGAGGGCGTGGAGGGTGCGCGGCCGCGCTCCCTCACCCCGAATCGGCGCTCCACTGCCGCAGGGGCAGTGGCGGCGGGAGCCGATTCGCCGGATCCTGGAACAGCCCCGGGGGTTCGCTCGCAGCACTTGATCCCACCCCCAACGTCGGCTATCGTGACGCGTTTTCCCCGGCTCCCGGAGGCGCCCCCATGGGTAGGCGCGGAGATCCTCAACCATGCCGCAAAGCTCATTCCGACCCAACGTTCTGTTTCTGTTCAGCGACGAACACAGCTTCCGCTACATGGGACATTGCCCCGGTCCCTGCTTCGCTGAAGCGGTGGACACGCCGAACTTCGACCGCCTGGCTGCCCGCGGCGCGGTGTTCCGTGACGCCTACTGCGCCATGCCCCTGTGCACTCCTTCGCGGATCTGTACCCTGACCGGGCTCGAAGTCCGACGCTGCGGCGCCTGGACCAACGAATCGGTCCTGCGCCCCGGACTGATCACCTGGCCCGAGACCTTCGCCGCCGCCGGCTACGAAACGGTCCTCGTCGGCAAGATGCACCTGGGCGGAAACCGGCAGTTCGTGGGCTTCCGGCACCGGCCCTACGGGGACCTCACCGGCAAGTGCGGACACCAGTGGGAACCCCTCGACGCCGGGCCCAAACAGGGCATCCGGGCCCGTACGGTCGACGCGGGTGTCAGCGAGATTCCGGAAAGCCTGATCCAGGACAATGTGGTGGCTCAGGAGACCGTGGCCTTCCTGCGGGAACACCGCCACCGGGCGCCCGGCCAACCCTGGTTCGCCTGCGCTTCCTTCAGCCGGCCGCATTTCCCTCTCACCGCCCCGCGACGCTGGTTCGAACGCTACTGGCCGGATGGCGTGGGCCCACCGGCGGTGCCCGCGGCGGGGGACGCCTTCGACCACCCCATGAGCGTCGGCATGCGACGCGGCTTCGCCGCCGACGCCATCGGCCGGGAGGAGATGCTCCGGGCCCGGGCCGCCTACGCGGCCTGCGTCAGCTACCTCGACGAGGTCATCGGCGACCTGCTGCTGCGGCTGGAGGCGGACGGTCTGCTCGAGAATACCATCGTGGTCTACAGCTCGGACCACGGCGAACTGGCCGGAGAACACGGGGTGTGGTGGAAGAACGGCTGGTACGAGGGCTGTACCCGGGTTCCCCTCATCGTATCCCTCCCCGAACAGCGTCGCGACGCCCTGCCCCCACGCAGCATCCACACTCCGGTGTCGCTGCTGGATCTCTTCCCCACCTGCTGCGACCTGGCGGGGATCCCCGTACCCCCGGGGCTGAACGGCCGCAGCCTGGCCGGCACCCTCCGGGAGGGCGGCGAACCCGCCGTCGAACCGGTGTGCTGCGATGCCCTGGTGCCACGCTGGGGACGCGGAACCGAGTTCCGCTCCGTGCGCCTGGGAAACCTGAAATACGTCCGCTTCCGCGCCGCACCGCCCCTTCTCTTCGATCTGGCCGAGGACCCGTGCGAACAGCGGGACCTCCTGCGCCGAGGCATTCCCGCCAGCCTCGCCAAACAGGCCCTGGCGGCCCAGACCATCGCCGAAAACACCCTCGACTTCAGCGCCGCCGAAGACGACCGGCTCGTGCGTGACGGGGCCCTCCACGAGACCTTCCGGCAGGACCTTCCCACCGCCACGCCCAACCTCTATATCATGCCATCGGGCAGGCTGATCAACGCGGACGACGCCCTCTATCACCCGACGGTGATCGCCCCGGACGCGGCGTCAGCATGCAGCGATTGGCCCGTACCCGCGGGAGAGGCATCGTGCCAGGAACCGGACCTGTGAACATCCACGCCATCCTGCCCGCCGCGGCTCTGGTGGTCATGCCTGTCCGGGCCGCGGAGGCCCCCGCCGAGGGCCTGCGAACCGCGGGCGGCAGCGGCCAACACGTGTTCTGGCGCATCGAGAAGCCCCGGGGCGGCGCCATGTACCTCCTCGGCAGCCTCCACTTCGGCTCGGACCGCCTCTACCCGCTCCCCGCCTGTGTCCTCGATGCCTTCGCGAACGCGACGACGGTCGTCTTCGAAACCGATCTGGGAGCCGCGGTGGGATCGGGATTCTCCCAGCGGATGGACGAGGCAGCCTCCTGCCGCCAGGGAGAATTCCTCGGGGACCTCGTGGAAGACGACCTGCTGAGGCTCTTCGGCGCGGCCGTCGAGTCCCTCCACCTGCGTCCCGAACCCTTCGAACGCTATCGCCCCTGGTACTGCGCCAATTCGCTGATGACCGCCGCCCTCCGCCACGCCGGGGTCGACCCCGCTCGAGGCATCGACCGCGTCCTCTTCAGCCGCGCCCTTCAGGAAGGCAAACAGATCACCACCCTCGAAACCCCCGAATTCCAGCTCGAACTCTTCGCCGGCCTCGGCAACCGCGACGCGGCTCTCCTGCTCCGTCACGCGGTGGCTGAAGTGGACGAGGTCCACGCCTTCGTCGATACCATGCTCACCGCCTACAGCGGCGGCGACCTGGACACACTTCGCGCACTCATCAACGACGGATTCGACGCCCTGCCCGCCCTGCGGCAACGCTTCTTCAGCGACCGCAATGCCGCCTGGCTGCCCGTCCTGAAAGCCCACCTCTCCCGACCCGGGACCGACCTGGTGGTCGTGGGAGCAGGGCACCTGCTGGGCGAGGACGGCCTGGTGGCCCTGCTGGGCGCCGCCGGCTATGCCGCGACCCGGCTGTAACCCCAGAGGCCCTTCCAAGGAAGGGTACCCGTCTGGCGTTCGCCCGTTTGCCGCGGTCGATCGCAAAACGGCTGCCAGGCACGGCAAAGCAGCTCCGCCAACGGTCGGCAACGGCAACACATGCACTCCCGGCACCACGCGGGACGTCTGTGCTTGCGGCCGAAGCCTGCCTTGGGTTAGGGTCGGCACGGTTCCGTCCGGCCGCCCTGCGGGGGCTCGCGTTTTCCGGACACGGAGCGGCGGGGGCTGCGCCGCCCAGACCGACGCGGGACCTTTGCAATGCGGCTGTTTCCGCCGTATGTTCATGAGGGTAGTCCAGGGCGACCGAAGAGATCTGCCGTTCCCTCGCGGGCAAGCTGGGAGTGGCTGGGGATATGGCGTGGTTTGTGGGAGTCCTTGCGCAGGGAGTGTTTCCTGTTCGCTGGTCTGTGGGAAGAGGTCTGGCCATGCACACGAATCGGATCCCGATGGGTCGCCGTATTGGTCTCCGTGGGGTTGCGGTGCTGTTGGCACTTGGCGCCTTCACCGCGGGAGCATTCCCGGCGACCATCCAGTACCAGGGGTACGTGACCGACGCGGACGGCGGCCCGGTGACCGGGCTTCTGACCGTCGTCTTCCGGCTCTTCGCCGAGGCCGACCCTGGCGCAGCCCCCCTGCCCGTGTGGCAGGAGACGCACCTCGAGGTCAGCATCCTCGACGGCCACTTCGCCCGGGTACTTGGCGAGATCAGCCCCTTCGCCGACGCGGGGGTCAGCTTCGAGATGCCGTTGTTCCTGGAACTCGAGATCGGCGGGGAGCCGCTCCTGCCCCGAATCGCCCTGCGGGCGGTTCCCTATGCCCTGCGCGCCGCGGGCGTGGTCCCCGGCGGCATCACCAGTCCCATGCTCGCCCCGCATGCCGTGACCCCGGGCAAGCTCGATGTCGCCCTGGCCGGCAGCGGCCTCAGCATGGGCGCGGACGGCATCCTTCGGGTCGCTACAGCCGGCATCACGGCCGTGATGCTCGCCGATGGCGCCATCGCCGACCGCCACATCGCCCCCGATGCCGCCATCACGCCCGAAAAGGTCCTCGGCACCGCGGTAACCCTCGGAGACGCTCAAACCCTGGAAAACAAGACCCTCGACGCAACCCGCAACACCATCACCAACCTCGACCTGGGCGCGTTTCGGCCGGGAGTCGTGGTCACCGACCTCGGAGCACCCCCGAAAACCCACGAGACCATCCCCACCGCCGATGCGGTCAGGGCCCTCTTCGATGCGGCCGATACCCTCGCCGAACTCGATGACACCGGCATCGCGGCGCCGGTCCCCGGGCAGGTGCTCATCATGCACGGCTCCGGCCGCTGGGAAAACCGTACCCTCGGGGGCGACGTCCTCCTCGACGCGAACGGCAAGATCACCGTAGCCCCCGATGCCGTGCAGCTCGGCGTCGACACGAACGGACTCTATGTGGCCGCCCTGGAAGCGGGGGACGGTCTCCGCGGCGGCGGCAGCGGCGAGGGTGCGCTGCTCTCCTTCGCGATCAATGTGGATGGTCTCACCCTGGACATCGAGAGCAATGCCCTGCGGGTGCGGCCCGGCGGCATCGGCCCGGCGCAGTTGGCGGACGCCATCGACGCCTCTGGCAAGGGCTTCCGCGCCGCCGCGGCGCTCGAGGCCGACCAGGTGGATGGAGCCGACGTCGACGACGGTGCGGCGGCCTCCCCCGTCATTATCTGGTCTTCCGCCAGGACCAGCGCCTATGCCGAGGCACTCCTGGCCAGCCATTCCTGGCAGCAGCAGGTCGCCCGTTTCGTGCGTACCGTGCCCCCTTCGCCTGCCCCCGGGACGCGGGTGATCGCGGACGGTGTGCCGGGCTGGAACGAGGGCAGCATCTACCAGTTCGACGGCGCCGAGTGGCGCGAGATC
>JAFGRS010000669.1 GCA_016935045.1 Lentisphaeria bacterium
CCGCGCTCCCTCACCCCGAATCGGCGCTCCACTGCCGCAAGGGCAGTGGCGGCGGGAAGCGATTCGCCGGATCTTGGAACAGCCCTGTTTCCGGGCACCGGGACCTGGCTGACCTGGTCATGAGGGGACATATTGCCGGCTTCGTTGGGAACGCGCCGCAAGGAGATCTCGTCCATGGCGACACTGGGAATCGTGAAGCAACGGCATCCCGACCTCTGCGCCCTGCGCCTCAAGGCGGTGGGGGGCGATCTGACCACGGACCAGTGGCGGACCATCATCCGGGTCGCCGACCGCTTTGGACAGGGCAAGGTCCACCTCTCCACCCGCCAAGGGGTCGAGATCCATGGCGTGGCCAAGGCCGACGCCGAAACGGCCATCGCGGAACTGGCCGCGGGAGGCGTCGCCATGGGGGCCGGGGGGGACCGGGTCCGCGTGGTCTGCGCCTGCCCCGGCAATGCCTGGTGTCGCTACGGCGCGATCGAGACCAAGGGCCTGGCGGCGGCTCTGGACCGGGAGCACTTCGCCCGCGAGATGCCCTACAAGGTTAAGATGAACGTGACGGGGTGTCCCAACAACTGCGGCAAGGCGCGGGAGAACGACATCGGGCTGATGGGCGTCACGGTCCCCACCTGGATCGCGGACCGGTGCAACGACTGCGGCAAGTGCGTCGCGCTCTGTCCCGGCAATGCCATCCGCATGGAGGGGGACGGCTACGTGTACGACGCGGCGTCCTGTCTCCACTGCAGCGTTTGCACCACTCTCTGTCCCACCGGCGCGTGGGAGGCCGCGGCGAGGGGCATTCGGGTCCTGGCGGGGGGGACGATGGGGAAGAAACCGCGCCTCGGGACGGTGCTCGCGGATCGCATCGAAGACCCTGCCCTGGTCCTCGAACTCGTCCGGCGCGTCCTGGCCGTATACCGTGCCGAGGGCCGTTCCCGGGAACGCCTCGGCCATACCATGGACCGCATCGGCATCGAGGCATTCCGGCAACGCCTCGGTTTGCCGGATCCGATCCAAGGAGGCATGCCGTGAAGACGATCACCGCTTCGACCCGGAATCCCTCAAACATGTCTGCGACCACATCGCCTGCTTCGCCGGCTGCGAGTACACCAAGGGCCGGCGCGCCGATGGACGCGATGGACGCGATGGACGGGATGGACGCGAGGGAGGGGAGGGAAGGGGACCGTGCCATTGGCCCCGCACTGCCACTCCCTCCGCCGCTGTCGGGCTTGCTGCCGGTGGAGCGCCGGCTGCCGGCGCCAGAGCGCGCAATACGGACACACGGGCGTTTTGCCTGCGTGTAGGGCACGATTCCGCTGGTGAGGTCGTTTCGTGTCCGCCGGAAGCGTCCCCCGGCACTCATTCTCCGGCGGGGGTTTTGTATGGAGCCCCGGCCGTTTTCCGGCGCGATCCCTTTTCGGGTTCGCTGTTCGAGGGGAGGAGGTAACCCAGGTCCCGAAGCCCGCGCCGGAACGCTGTCTCGGAGGCGGCGGGGACCACAAGATGCCGGTCGCCCGCCGGGAGGCACAGCTTCCGGGTCCGGGTGTCGTTGGCGATGAGTGCCGCCAGGGCCGGGTCGGAGCACTCGACGAGCCGGGCCAGCCCCTTGTCGTGGAGGCACATGCTGCGCTGCTCCACATCCTCGAAGAGCCGGAGGACTGTCTTGGGAAGCGGGTCCGCACTGCGGGCGGTAAGGAACTCCCGGAGTTCACGGACGGAGCGCCCTGCCTCGATGGCCGCGAGCAGTTTCCCGGGCTGGAGTTGCCAGACGTGGGGGGACACGCGAACCGCGTAGCTGTCGAGCGCCAGGCAGGCACCAGGTTCGATGTCGTCGGCCACTGCGGCGACCTCGAGGTACGGCAGCACCCGGAGCGTGGATCTGGGGGCAACGGGGGCCGTCTTGTAGTCGTCGTTCAAGTCCAGGCAGTATGCCCCCAGGGCGTTGATACGGAGATACATGAGCCCGTCGTAGCGGCTGAAGTACGGCAGATCGTCCGTGCCCCAGAGGTCCCTGTAGTCATCGCGGGCGTGCGCCGGCGGGATGAGGGCCACATCGATCAGCCCCAGCGTCGCCGCATATTCGAGCAGATAGCAGAGCAGGTAGCGCTCGGCCAGGATCTCTTCGCCGCCTTCATGCCCGAGGGAACCGTACTGCAGCTCGCCGATATAGAGATACCAGGCGTTGCGGGTCACGGAGAGGGCCTCCCCGCGGGCGCGGATGAAACGGAACAGATCGGCGGAGGCGATCCATTGGCCCACCGGGCATTCCCCGAGCGCGGCCGAGATGATCTCCCGACGCGAGGCGACTGCCGTAAGCCCGTGCTTCCCCTTACCGGTCTGGCCCTTGACACAGTCGATGCGGGAGAGTTCATCGAGGATGGTCGTGTCCTGCCAGCGTTCCCACAGCTTGCGCAGCGTGACGGCGGGGGCTTCGGAGAGCGCCGCGCGACCGGCCCTGGTGAGCTGGAGATGCGCCCCGGCGGACTGCGCCAGTTTGCCGGCCTGGAGCAGCAGCGGCCAGGCAAACGCACGGATGGGCCCCGCGTTCCTGTCGCACAACGCATCCTCCGGCGGCACGTAGGGATAGTCATCGCCGCCATCGAGCACGGCGGTGACGGCCGCGATGGTGGCCTGGGAGGGGCGATGGGTCTTGTCGCTCACGCTCACCTTTCCCGCATCGACCAGGCGCAGGACCGACAGCAGCTCCCGCTGGGCAGTCCGCTCCGTCTCGCGTACGGTGAGGGGGATCGGTTCGGTTCCCTTCACGTAGACCCTGCGTTTCGGGTCCCATCTCGAGAAGGGCTTGGCATAGGCAGCGGGCAGGGGATCGACCGTACGGACCATCGCCGCGGCCGGGGGCGTCACGAAAACCCGGAGCCGTTCTTTCAGGTCGTCCGGAAGGACCCCCGAGCCGTAGAAGAAGAAGCGGAGGGCGGTAGGGCGACTGTCACGGTGGTACTCGTCAAAGGAACCCCACGCCGGCTGACGGCCGTATTTCGCCTGGAAACGGGCGGCGTCGAAGACCGTGCCAGAGGAGTGGACCGCCTCGGCCAGGGCGAGTTTCTGGGTCTCGTCGAGTTGCTCCCAGACCCGACGCAGCCCGTTGCCGTCGAGATACTTCAGGATCACATCGACGAGTTCTGCCTTTCGCGTTGGCACAGGCAGACCGGCGAACTTCGCCAGCAGCTTGAGTTGCCCGGCATTCGTGCACTCACCGAGTGCTATCGCCAGTGTGGGGATGCGCTGGTCGGTGAAGAAGCGTCGCGCCATGGTTTGCTCCCGGGGGCCTTGTGGCGGCGCCGTGCGGAGGGCTCTGCGGCCGTTTCCGCGTCCCTTGACGCCGGTCCATGGATTGGTAGCGTAACCGTGTGATCCTGCCGCCGCAAGCCGTGCTGTCCGGTCGGGACGCCTTCCAGGGACGCGGAATTCGTGCACCTGGGGCTGTTCGACCAGCGCAACTGGGGGTTGATCATCTACGACGAGGTGCATCTGCTCCCGGCCCCGGTGTTCCAGGTCACGGCCACGCTCCAGGCCGCGTACCGGGGAAAGGGGATGCCGCCCGGGGACCGTGCGGCGTACTGGAGCGGCCGCGTCTCGCGGCCACGCCGCCCGGGTTCCCGGGTCTCTCTTTCTCAATACAGCGTGTAGTTTTTCCCCGTCCCCAGGGGTGCCGGCGTTGCCGGACGTTGTCCCTTCGTATTGCGGAAGACGAACACGGCCGTCGTGGTCACCACGAGTGCATCCGGCACTCCATTCCCGGTCATGTCGGCCGAGGCGACGATGGCGTTGAAGCGGGGGGTTGCCTGCAGGACTCCCGAGGGGACGCGCAGCATTGCCAGGCGCCGGCCGCTGTGGTCGTAGAGCGTCCGCGTGTGTCCCACCAGGATCTCGTCCGCCCCGTCCCCATCCCAGTCCAGCAGGCAATGATGCCGGCTGTAGGGCGTCGTGATCCGGGCCAGGAGCTGTCCGTCGCGATCCAGCACCCAGAGAGGGCTCTTGCCGACGGGCTGGTGGTCTACGTCCACCACGAGCTGTGGACCGGGCACCTCGGGGAAGACCCGTCCCACGTCCACCGACTCGAAGTGGTGGCCGGTGATCTCCCAGGCCGGTTCGCCCCGACCGTCGAGCAGGGCCACGTCGTTGCCGCCGCAGCAGGTGATGGCGATGCGGGTGGCGGAGGGGTCGGCATCCAGGTGGACCACCCGGGCGCAATCGAGGTGCCCGCCGACCTTGGGGTAGGCCTTCGAGGCGAATGTCCAGCGCACGGTCCCGTCGGGACCCAGGAGGGCATACCCTGCCATGATCTCGTCGCGGCCGTCTCCATCGAGGTCCATGGGGCGCGGTTGATGGGCGGTGCGGCAGCCTCCCGGGTCGGTCACGTGCCACAGCAGGCTGCCGTCCTGCGCATAGGCCCAGATGCGGCGGTAGCGGTCCTTCACCAGCACTTCCCCGGCGCGTCCGCTGCCGCGCAGGTCGCAGAAGACCAGGCAGTCCGTGGCCTCGTCCGGGATCGCGATGCGGCGGCGTTCCGTGCCCGTGGCCCCGTCCAGCTCGACGATGGCGCCGCGGGTGCAGAGCACCACCTCGTTGTGCCCGTCCCCATCCCAGTCGTGGATCTGACAG
>JAFGRS010000090.1 GCA_016935045.1 Lentisphaeria bacterium
CCGAACCGGTGGTTTTACGCCTGCGGCTGGGCCTACCCGCCGAAGAAGATCTTCGGTCTGGAGCCCTTCACACCGGAGTACGTCAGCGCCTGGAGTCAGGCGTACAGGCTGTTCATCGAGCACGTCACCTCCCGGGGCTGGCGGGACCGCTTCGTGTTCTACATTTCGGACGAGCCGCACCAGACCAGCGAGGTCACGATCCAGGGGATTGCGCGGATCGCGGACATGGCCCGGGAGATCGCCCCGGATATTCCCGTGTATTCGAGCACTTGGCGCTACATCGACGGCCTCGCCGGGCATGTGAACCTGTGGGGCATGGGGCCGCAGGGCTCCTTCGACCCGGCCAGGCACGCCGAGCGCCAGGCGGCCGGAGACCGCTTCTGGTACACCACGGACGGGCAGATGTGCATCGACACCCCCTACCTCGGCATCGAAAGGCTGCTGCCCTGGTTCTGCTTCCGATACGGCTGCGAAGCCTACGAATTCTGGGGCGTGTCCTGGTGGACCTACGACCCCTGGGAACGCGGCTGGCACACGTTCATCCGACAGAGCAGCGACGGGAAAGACTACCGCTGGGTCCGCTATCCCAATGGCGACGGCTACCTCAGCTACCCCGGAGACCGCTTCGGCCGCGCCGAGCCCATACCCAGCATCCGCCTGGTCGCCGCTCGCGAGGGGGTGGACGACTACGAGATCCTGCTGGCCCTGCGGGAGCACGCCGCCCGGGGGAATGCGGAGGCCCGTGCCGCCCTCGAACGGGTCCGCTCCCTGATCTCCATGCCGAACCGTGGCGGGCGCTGGTCGACGGACATCATGCCGGATCCCGACGCGGTCCGGGACGCCATCCTCGCGGCCGGGACAACCCTGGATGCGATCCCGCGGCGCTGAAGGGTCTGCCCCACGGGGTGGCCGCCGGCCAGTGCCGGCTGGACGCTGCCCAAGAAGGCCTGGTCGCTGCTGCTGCGCACAGGACGCCTCCCCTGCCGCAAGGAGTGTGGAGGCGAGAAGACGTTCCTGGACGGGGTCAGGTTGGAGAAACCGCGGAGGAGATTCTGGGGTGATGGATTTCGTTCGCAACACGGAGTGGTGCCGGGTCGGGACGCTGGCGGCGCTGATGCTGGCTCGATGCTTTGCCGCGGACGCCCCACCGGACTGGTTCCGGGAGGACTTTTCGGGGGGAGCGCCGCGCTGGCGTGCTTTGGGGGGTGCCTGGGAGGTCCGCGAGGGGGTATACGTGTCCACGGCCCCGGGCACCGCGGTCGCCGAAGCCGGCCCGTGGGAGGACCTGTCCGTCGAGGTACGGCTGCGCACGGACGAGCCCGGGCCCAACTCCTGGGACATGGGTGCCCTGATCTTCCGTTTCACCCCCCGGGAAAACGCTTTTGGCGGGGACTATTACTACATTCTTCTCCATCAGCGCGCGAACCTGGAACTCGGGAAGCGCGTGGGAGGCAAGCAGGTCAAGGGCGGCCTTGCGCACGCCCGGGAGGTGCCCCCTGGCACCGACTGGAATCTCCTTCGGGTCGTTGTCCGGGGGCGTCTCATCCGTGTTTTCGTCAACGGGGAGTTGGCCCTCGAAGCCGTGGACCCGGAGCCCCTGCCGGCGGGCGGCATTGCCCTGATGAACCTGGGGGCGGTACGGTGCGGTTTTGATGACGTCAGGGTCTCGGCGCCGGAGATGCTCGTGCTGCCCATTCATCCGCGCTGGCCCGGGCACACCTATTCCTTCCAGCCCGTGTCGCCGCCCGCGGCGGAGACTCCCGCTCCCGAGAACGCTTGGCCAACCTACCGCGGCAACAACGCCAGGACGGGGGTCTCCTCCGCCACGATTCCCCTGCCCCTCCAGCTGCGCTGGCGGTACCGGCCGGCACTGCCCCCGGCCCCCGCCTGGCCCGAACCCGGCAAGGAACACCATCGCCTCGATTTCGACTACGCCACACCCGTCGCCGTGGCCCGGGGCAAGGTCCTCTTCGGGTCCTCCAGCAGCCATGCTCTCACCGCCCTGCGCCTGGACTCGGGCCAGCGCGATTGGCGGTTTCTCATGGAGGGGCCCGTGCGCTTTGCCCCGGCCATCGCCGGGGACCGCGTCTACGTGGCCTCGGACGACGGCTCCATCGCCTGCCTGGATCTCGCCGACGGAAAGCCCCTCTGGAGACACCGGGAGGGAGCGCGGGACGAACGGCTGGTGGGCAACGATCAGGTCATTTCGCGCCGGCCCTGCCGGTCGGGGGTCCTCGTGGACGGGGACCGGGTCTACGCCACGGCCGGCATGTGGGCGGCGGACGGCATCACCGTCTTCGCCCTCGACGCGCGGGATGGCAGGGTCCTATGGCGCAACGACACCTCCGACCAGATCTACATGAAACTGCCCCACGACTACCTCGAGGGGATTGCCGGGGTTTCCCCGCAGGGGTATCTGCTGTTGTGCCGCGACACCCTGGCCGTACCCAACGCGCGGGCCATGCCGGCCGGCTACGACCGTGCCGACGGCCGCCTGCGCTTCTGCCGCAACGACGCCAGCAAGCTGCACCATGCGGGGGGAGCCTGGCTCATGGCCTGCGGCGACCTGATCCTGGGCGAACGCCATCCCCTCCATGTCGATCGGCACGTCACCGAAGGCCCATCCGATCCCTACCCCGGAGACGGCTTGATCGCCTGGGGGTACGACACGGGGGTCCAGGTGGCCGCCCTGGCTGGCAAGCAGGTGGCCCTGCACCGGGAGGGGATGCTCTTCACCGCCGGCGACGGATCCATGACGGCCACCCGCATGGAGACGGTGCGCGACAAGTCGGGTGCCTTCTACGCCTCGGGGCGCGTCGATCCCGACCTGCCGCCGGAACACGTCCATCCCATGGGCTGGTGGCGGGGGAGTATGTATCCGTGGTATCCGTCCCAGGTGGTGCCCGTCTATCCTCACCCTTGCGAGTGGGAGACGCCAGTTGGGCGCGTCCACGAGATGATCCTGGCGGCCAACGTGCTGTTTGCCGGTCTGGAGGATCGGGTGCTGGCCCTGGATCCGGCCACCGGCCACCGGCTCTGGGAAGCCTCCGTCGAGTCCCAGGCACGTGCGCTGGCCGTCGCGGCAGGGCATCTTCTCGTCAGCACCGCGGGGGGCGACATCCTCTGCTTCGGCCCCCCCGGTCCAACGGCGGAGATCGACGAGCGGAGCGGGATGCCGCCGGAAACGGAGGAAGAACGCGCGCAGGCCGCGGCGCTGCTCGATCAGCTCGGGGTTCGGGAGGGCCACTGCCTGCTCCTTTCGCCACCCTCGCCCGCATTGCCGGCCCAACTCGCCCGGCAATCCGACCTGCTCCTCTCCGTCTCGGTGCCCGACGCGGCGGCAGCCGACTCCATGCGCACCTACCTGGCGGACCGGGGGCTGCACGGCCTTCGGGTGGGCGTGCACCATACGGCGGCGAACACGCTCCCCTACGCGGATTTCTTCGCGGACGCGATCGTGGTGCCCGCCTCGGCCCGGCAGCGTCTCGGGGCCGGACTGTGCGGCGAGCTGCGCCGGGTGCTGCGGCCCTTTGGAGGAGTCCTGCTCCTTCAGGAACCGGACGCGGAACTGCGGAGGCTCTTCGCAACCGCCGGGTTCGGACCCGAGGAGATGGCGGCGCGGGGGACGGGCCTGCTGCTGAGGCGCGGCCCCCTCCCCGGCGCGGGCGTATGGACCCACGAGTACGGGGACGCGGGGAGGAGTGCCGCTTCCGCCGAGCAGCACCTCCGCCTGCCCCTCGCGCCGCTCTGGTTCGGCGGCCCCGGCCCGGCACGCATGGTCAGCCGACATTGGCGTTCGCCGGCGCCGCTGTTCGCCGCGGGCCGCCTGTTCGTGGCCGGCGAACGTCACGTGATGGCCGTCAACGCCTACAACGGCCGCGAGCTGTGGTGCCGCCCCATCCCCGATGTCGGGCGTTTTCCGGCGCGGGATCGGGGCGGCAACATCGTCACGGACGGGGACAGTGTCCTTGCCCTGTCGGGCGGCGATTGCCTGCGCCTCGATGCCGCCACGGGGGAGACGCTGCGGACCTATGCCATTCCGGCGGAATGCCGTCTGGCCGAGGTGCCGGAGAATCCGGTCGATCGGTCCCGGGGCGGTACGGCAGCCGCCGAGCCCGTCCCCAACCAGCCGTTGTGGGAGTTTCTGGCGGTCTCCGGGGACCTTGTGCTGGGGACATCCGGCGTGGCCAACCTGGCCATGAGCTGGTGGCCCGAGGCGTATCCCGAGTGCCGGCACCTGTTCGCCCTGCACCGGGACACGGGGGCGGCGCTGTGGACCTACCGGGCGGAGACCGCGCTCTCGCCCCAGGCCATCGCGATCGAGGGCGGACGCCTCACCCTCATCGACCGGCCTGGCCGGGCCGAGTCCTTCCGCCGGGAACGCCGCGGCAATCCATCTCCGGCAGGCCCCTGCCGCCTCCGCTGCCTGCTGCTGGAGACCGGCAGCCCTCTCTGGGAACAGGACATCCGCGCCGACCTGCTCATGCTCTGGAGCGGCGGGGGCGTGCTTCTGGCCAGCGGCCCGGCGCGCTTCGAAGCCTGGGAAGCCGACACCGGCAAGCCTCTCTGGCAGGCCCCCATCCGGGGCGGCTTCCCGGTCGTCATCGGCGACCGCTTCTACGTCTACCCGGGAGCCTACGAGCTGCGCACGGGGCGCCCCGTCGGGACCACGAACCCGGTCACCGGGAAACAGGTCCCCTGGACCACGGCCTACAAGGGGGGCTGCGGCACCCTTTCGGGCTGCCCGGGGAGCCTGTTTTTCCGCTCGGGAGCGGCGGGGATGGTGGATCTCGCCGGCGACAGCGGCATCCACTGGCTGGGGCAGGCCCGCTCGAGCTGCTGGCTGAACATGATCCCGGCCGGCGGCATGCTGCTGATGCCCGAGGGCGCGAGCAACTGCAGTTGCCCGTACAACTACCAGACGACGGTGGCGCTGGTGTCCGACACCCGCCAGGAAACCTGGTCGATCGTTCCCGAACGGGGCGTGGCGCCGGGAGACCGGATCCGTGCCCTCAACCTGAATTTCGGGGCCGTGGGGGACCGGCGCGACGAGGCCGGGGAGTTCTGGCTGGCCTATCCTCGGCCCTTCCGCCCAGGGGCCCAGACCGTGCCCATGACCGCCCGGGGATCGCCTCGGTACCTGCGCCGGAATGCCGACAGCCCGGCGCTGTCCGCAACGGAGAAACCCTGGCTGCAGGCATCCGCCCTGACCGGAGCGGTCCGCCTCGATCTCGACCTGCAGCTTCACAGGCCGGCGGCCGCCCTCCCCTGCGAGACACCCCCGCATCCCGACGGGGTGCTGGACGAACCCTGCTGGGACGGACGCGAGGCCCTCGCCTTCACCACCGACGAGCAGTGGGATGAGGAACGGTCCATCGCCTTCCTGCGCACAGACGGGGATGCGCTCACCATCGGATTCCGCCGGGAAGCTCCGCGACGCGACGGGAAACCGGTCCCCTGGAGCGCCCGAACCCGGGGAAGGGATGCGCCGGTCTGGGACGACGATTCCCTGAACGTGCGCCTGCGACGGGGCAGCGCCCGCGAAGGTCTCTATCTCTCGGTTTCGGCCTCCGGAGCTTCCTTCGACGGCAAGTCCGGCGCCACCATCGGCACCGACAAGCGCTGGAATGGCCCCTGGCGGTACGGCGTTCACCGCACGCCCGGGTACTGGAGTGCGGAACTCGCGGTTCCCTGGTCCACCCTCGAGGAATGCGGCATCACGCCCCAGGCCCTGCAGATCTACCTCGAAAGCACGAATCGTTCGGGAGTGGGTCCGGAGCGAACCCAGTTCCGGGAGCGTCCCTACACGCGGCTGTGGTGCTTTGCCCACCCCTTCACGCCGGTGATCCGCGGGCCGGTTGCCGCCCTCGACGAACGCTCCTACGACCTGGTCCTCCAGTTCAGCGACCCCCTTCCCCTGGCGCCGGGAGAACGCATCTTCGATGTGCTCGTCCAGGGGGTGCCCGTTCTCCGCGGCGTCGACGTCATCCGCGAAGCGGGGGGACCCAACCGGCTGTGGACGCGCAGAATCCCCTCCGTGCAGGCCGGGGAGTCCCTGCGCCTGGAACTCGTGCCGGTGTCGGGACACCCACCTCTGCTGAACGGACTGCAGCTCACCGAGAGCATGCCGGACGGACCGTGATGCCGGAGGGCCCCATCCCAACCAGCCTCCATGGCGGGCGGCGGGCAGTTCGCGGGACCTTCTTCGCGTCGGCCCGGAGATGTTCCCGCGCGACCAGGGGGAGGATAATGGAGTGCGCCTCCCGCGTTGGAGGGGGGGATCGCCGCATGAACAGGGACCGGTGCTATAGTGGCGGGGATGGAGCTGAGGGAAGAGGCTGGGCAATGGCAATGCGCGGATGGAGCCCGGGATGATGGCGGCAGGTGCGGACGGATGGGCAGGGCGCGGAGTCCGCGCCTGCCTGGTGTGGATCGCGGCGGCGGGGTTGCATGCCGGCGCGGCGGCGGCAACCGCTGCGGGGGAACGTCCCCCCAACGTGCTCCTGATCATGGCCGACGATCAGGGCGCCTGGGACATGCAATGCTACGGCGCCACGGACCTCGCCACCCCGCATCTCGATGCACTGGCCTCGCGCGGGGTCCGCTTCCGCCAGTTCTACGTCGGCTCCTCGATCTGTTCGCCGTCCCGGGCCTGCCTGATGACGGGGCGCTACCCGCAGCGAGCCGGCTTGCCCACCAATGCCGGCAAGCGGGGAATGCCAACCGAACAGATCACCATCGCCGAAATGCTGGGGAAGGCCGGCTATCGCACCGGCCTCTTCGGCAAGTGGCACCTTGGGGAAGGCGAAGGAGAACGGCCCAATGCCCAGGGATTCGAAGAATTCCTGGGACACCGCGGGGGCTGCATCGACAACTACTCGCACTACTTCTACTGGTCCGGCCCCAATCGGCACGACCTCTGGCGGAACGACGAGGAGCACTTCGAGCCGGGAATCTTCTTTCCCGAGATCGTCGTGCGGGAGGCATGCCGGTTCCTCGAAGCCCACCGGGAGCATCCTTTCTTCCTCTACCTGCCTTTCAACACGCCCCACTACCCCATGCAGGCCGAACAGCATTTCATCGAGATGTATGCCGCCATGCAAGACGCGAATCGGCAGCGCTATGCCGCCTTCGTGACCTCGATGGACGACAAGATCGGGCGCGTGCTGGGCAAACTCGATGAACTGGGGCTGAGCCGGGACACTCTGGTGATCTTCCTCAGCGACAACGGGCACTCGGTCGAGGACCGGGCCTTCGGCGGCGGCGGCAGCGCGGGGCCTTACCGCGGCCACAAATTCACGGTCTGGGAGGGAGGTCTCCGGCTCCCCTGCATCGTCTCCTGGCCCGGGAGGATCCCGCGGGGCGAGGTCCGCGACCAGATCGTCCATGCCATGGACTGGCTGCCCACCGTGGCCGATTACTGCGGCGTGGCGCTGCCCGGTCACCCCATCGACGGTGCCAGTATACGAACCGTCATCGAGTCCCCGGATGCCCCCTCGCCGCACGAAGCCCTGCACTGGCAGGTCGGAGAACGCTGGGCCGTGCGTTCCGGCGACTGGAAACTGGTCCGGGACGGCAAGCAACCCCACCTCAGCAACCTGGCCGCAGACCTCGCCGAGGCAACGAACCTGGCAGAGCAACACCCCGATGTGGTGACCCGCCTCGCCGCCCTCCACGAAGCATGGGCCGCCGACACGCTGGCCGGAACGGACAAGGCCCTCTTCGAACTCAAGGCGGGACAGGTTCTCTCCCGGCCGGAGTGCCCGCGAGGCCGCGGGCGCTCCATTCCCCTGCAGGGCGACGCTCCGCGGAGCCGTTCCATGGCCAGGGAGCGGTCCTGCCCGGGGTGGGATTGTGCCACTCGGCTCGTGGCACCTACTTGCACGCCGGCCGGGGGGGGGTAGGTCGCGCGAGCCGAGCGCGACTCTCTCGAGGTAGGTCGCGCGAGCCGAGCGCGACTCTCTCGGAGGGATTGTGCCA
>JAFGRS010000012.1 GCA_016935045.1 Lentisphaeria bacterium
ATTCGGGGTAAGGGAGCGCTGTCCCCGCCGCCACTGCCCTTGCGGCAGTGGAGCGCCGATTCGGGGTGAGGGAACGCGGTCCCCGCCCCCTCACCCGCCCTCCTATCAGCGCTCCACCGGGACAAGCCCGGCGGCGGCGTTGGGATCTTCAAACAGCCCTGGTCATCGCCCGGGGTGCCTCACCATCGGTATCTCGCCGGCCCTCGGCAGGGGTTGTATTCGGGGGCCGGTTCGCCATATTCCCAACACGTTCCCGGGAACAGGTCCGGCAGGCTCCCGGCGTCCTCCTGTGCCCCCGGGACAGGAAACACTGGAGGTCCCGCCACGCGAGGACATCCGCCTCGTCCCGACCGCGTGCGGCGAGGAGGCAAACGGGAGGATCGCTGATGAGCCCATCGCTCGCCACAGCCGCCGGCGTGCTGATACTGTCCGCGGCGGGGGCATCCGGCGCCGTGCCGGAGCTGGGGGAGGCCCCGTACGGTCTCTCCTGGCGCCTGGAGGCCTATGCGGAACCGGGGGTTCCCCTCCCGGTCGAGGCACCGGCTGCCAACCCGCGCCTGCGGGTGGAGATTGCCGCCGGCGTCCTGCGCATCCTCGATGGCGGTTCCCAGCGGGGGGACCTCCTGACCGCGGCGAAGGCGTGGTGCGCCGATCCCGAGGCGGGGGCCTCCTGCCGTGCCCGGGTCCGGGTCCTTTCCTGCCAGGGGCTGGCGGGGGTGATGCTGGGGTTCAGCGACGGGATCCACGAGGACATCCTCACGCTGCACGAAGACCGCATCGAGTTGTACCGGGCCAAGCTCGCCCATCCCATGGTGACCACGGAGGCATTCCACGAGTACCGGGTCGACATCCGCGGCACGGATGTCACCGTCCGGGTGGACGGCCGTGGGGTCATCGAGGGCGCCGGCGCCTTCACCTTTCCCGCCCACGAAGGGCGAAACCGTTTCAGTTTCGGCAGCGGAGCCAGCGCCGCGACGGGGGAGAGTCTGTGGCAATGGGTGGCGTGGACGGACGGTGCCGAGATGGCCCGCCGGCGGGCCCCCGTCCTTGCCGGGGCCGAGCACGCGGTGATCTACAAGGAAGCCGGCGTCTACGCTTCCTTTCCCACCCTGCGCTGGAGCCCGGACCGCGCCGCGGTCTACGCGAGCTTCAGCAAGAAAACAAGGCGCACCCACTACGAGACCCTCGACGCGACGCGCGGGATCTTCGCAAGCCGTGACGGTGGGCGCTCCTGGCAGGCCGTCGATACCCTCCCGGAGGACAGCGAAGGTCCAAGACCGGCGGAGGCGTTCCCCGGCGGGGGGGAGGTGCGGATCCGCATCGGCCAGAACTGGCGCAAGTACCACCCCCCGGAAAAACGTCCGGAATACGAGGGCAGGTACCGCATCACCGAGCCGGGGACCTACAAACCGGGGTGGTTCGCGGTCACCAGCGGCGCCTTCGTCGCCCGCTCGGAAGATGGCGGCCGGACCTGGGCCACCGCACCCGTACCGCAGCTCGACTGCTATGTCTCCTGCTCGTCGCCGTGGTCCTTCATCCAGCTCCGGGACGGCCGTGTGCTGCGCGCTTTCATGGCCTGCGCGGGGCCGGAAGACTCCGGCGACGTCATGGCCTGCTTCTCCCGCGACGGCAGGAGTGCGGACGTGGTGCGGGTCATGGGCGATCCCGACGAGAAGCTGCGCTTCACCGAGGAAACCCTCGTCCACGAGACCCCGGAAGGCGTCCTCTGGATGCTTACCCGGGTCGAGGGCGGAGACGACCACCTCCGGCAGGCCGTGTCACGGGACGGCGGCCGCACCTGGACCGCCTCGCGAACCGGCATCCAGGGTCATCCCCCGAGCGGACTGGTCCGCCTCGATGACGGCCGGCTGGTGCTGACCTACGGCTATCGACATCCACCCTACGGCATCCGCGCCGTGCTCTCCCACGACCAGGGCCTGACGTGGGACACTGCTTCTCCCATCATCCTGCGCAACGACGGCGCCGGGTATGACCTGGGCTATCCCCGCAGCATGGCACTCCCCGACGGGACCATCCTCACCGTGTACTACTTCGCCACGGAAGACGATCGCATCAGCCACATCGCCTGTACCCGCTGGCGGCCGCCCCCCAGGCCCTGAAGCTGCCGTTCCACGCGCCGCCTGCCGAGGATCGTTCCGGTTCTGCCTGTCGCAGGCCCTGAGCCTGTCCAACCGGTGTGACCGCCGCGGCGCCGACACCCGTTCGACAGGCTCAGGGTCTGCGACAGGGGCGCCCTCCAGACGGTTCGGCACGCCTTGCCGAACCGGAATGGGATCCACCGCATCTCCAGCTTCCCCATTCGACGTTCGACGCTGGGCGTTCGATGAGTCCATGGTCCATGGTCCATGGTCCATGGTCCTTCCAACGCAATGAGATGTGTAGCATTTCCGAGACGCCCAGTTTCCTCCGCGGGCGCCGCGCGCGCAGGCGAAACGCTATGGCCACAGACCTCGGTTGGATCCGAGGGTGGCGCCTCCTTACAGCGTGCGCTCCCGGGAGTCCCGAAGTACTCTCCCCTCGGCCCCATGGCAGAAGCCGTACGGAAAACGGGGGTCGGGTCCGTCCCGGGAGGGACGTTTTCCGGCCAGGCGGAGGCTGGCCATGTCCGGAAAACGGGGGTTTGGCGGCGCCGCGGGAGGGGTGTTTTCCGGCCGCCGGGCGGCTGGCGCTGTCCGGAAAACGGGGGTTCG
>JAFGRS010000670.1 GCA_016935045.1 Lentisphaeria bacterium
GCCCGGGGGTGTTTTTCGGACGTTTGCCGCCGCCGCGCTGTCCGGAAAACGGGGCCTCGCGCCGCTCTGCCCGGGGGTGTTTTCCGGACGTTTGCCGCCGCCGCGCTGTCCGGAAAACGGGGCCTTGTCCTGCGCGTCCCCCGCAGGGCCGAATGTCTGCCGGTCCGGTATACGCCGTTCGACGGGTGGTCGGGTATTGGGGATTGTGGTGCTATCTTGCCTGGCAGTTGCACTGTGCGGGTGTCGGCCGGGTGCGGCGAATGGCATCTTTCGTCCGCATCGGCGCTCCCCGTCCAAGGGAAGGAATGGAAGGCCATGAACGAAGTCAAGATCGGGTGGGCCTGCCGCGATGTTTCGACCGACGCGCCCATCGACATTCCGGGGCAGTTCAACATCCGGGTTTCCCGGGGCGTTCTGGACCCCCTCACCGTGACGGCCCTGGTGATCGAGAACGGCAGCGACATGGTGGTTTTCCTGTCCGCTGACTTCGTCTCCATACGCCCCTACCTGCTCCAGGAGATTCGCGACAAGGTGGAGGCTCTCGTTCCCGGTTTTCCGGTCGGGAAGATCCTCATGAACTGTACTCACACCCACGAAGGGGCGAGCTACTACAGGAGCACCTCGACGATGGCCACTCCCGCCGAAGTGCCTCACGAGGGGATCGAGATCGCGTCCAGCGACGAGTACCGGGCGTTCCTCTCGACCGAGGCCGCGGCGGCGGTGGCCGAGGCCTTCGCCGCCCGCAGCCGCGGCGGCGTTGCCTACGGGTACGGGTATGCGGTGGTCGGCCACAGCCGGCGCGTGGTGTACTTCGACGACCTCTCGGAACGTCCCGGCGCCGCGGGGCGCCCCGGCATGATCGTGGCGGGCCACGCGGCGATGTACGGCAACACCGCCGACGACCAATTCAGCCACTACGAAGCCGGGGCCGACCACTTCATCAACCTCCTCTACACCTTCGACGAGGACGGCCGCCTCACCGGCGCCATCGCCAACGTCCCCTGCCCGTCGCAGAACTCCGAGAGCGAGTGGCGTCTCTCCGCGGACTACTGGCACGACGTGCGCGTCCTCCTGCGTCAGAAGTACGGCAGCATCTTCCTGCTGCCGCAGTGTGCCGCGGCCGGAGACCTGGCGCCCCGCATCCTGCACTACAAGGAGGCCCAGGAACGCCGCTTCCGCCTGAAGTACGGGACGGACAACCCGAAGCAGGTCCGCGAACTCTTCGCCCGCAAGGACATCGCGGAGCGCATCGTGGTCGCCTTCGAGGAAGTCCTCTCCTGGGCCAGGAAGGACATCCGCACCGAGCTGCCGTTGGCGCACGTGGTCAAGACCATCGATCTGAGCCGGCGCCGGATCACGGACGAGGAGTACCAGCGCGAAGTCCGGCAGCTCGAAGAACTGAACCGGGCCGAGTTCGCGGCGCAGGGCACGCCGCAGGAACGGCTGGTCCACGACTCGACCCTCGTGGCCCGGCGCAACCGCTGCAAACGGATCCTGGAACGGTACGAGGAACAGAAGACCCAACCCAAACTGCAGATGGAACTGCACGTCATCCGTATCGGCGACGTCGCCTTTGCCTCCAACACCTTCGAACTCTACATGGACTACATGCACCGCATCCAGGCCCGCAGCCCCTTCGTGCAGACCTTCGTCGTCCAGCTCGCCGGGACCCCCACAGCCTGCAGCGGCTACCTGGCCACGGAGCGCGGCGTCTGGGGGCGCGGGTACAGCGCCAGTCTGTACTGCAACCAGGTGTCTCCCGAGGGCGGTCAGGAGCTGGTCGAGCAGACGCTCGAGGTGCTGAAGGAGCTGCAGGCGGTGCCGGAATGACGATTGCGTGAGGGGTCTGCCGGTCTGCTCGCGTCCCCGCGACGTCAACGCCACGGCGCTGGGGGCGGCGGTCTCGGCTGTGATCGGGGCCTGAAGTGCCGGCGGAGACGACGGCGCCCTGCTCCGCTGGCAGATCGGGCGACGGACCCTCAACACGGAACGCAAGGGATACGGCTGCGAACACTCGATGCCGTGCTCGCGGACGGAAAGGTCCTGCCCATGCGGCACAGACCGGTCGGTGCTGGGTGGCTGATGGCGCTGCTCCTGAGTGGCGGCCCGGGGGGGCTGTGCGGGGAGGGCATGGGGGCGCCGCCGGCGATGGATGCGGGCGCCGAGTTCTCCTGTCCGTTCGTCACCGTCTATCGGGCGGCCCGTCCTCCCGCTGTGGATGGGGCCCTGGACGACGCATGCTGGCGGCATGGCCTCGGGATGGGGCCCTTCCTCGACCCTGCCGGCGAAGCCGAGCCCGGGGAAGCCACCCGGGCTCTGGTCTGTTACGACGGCGAGGCCCTGTATCTTGCCGTGGAGGCCTTCGAGAGTCTGCTGGATCCGACCTTGCAGCGGGTCCACGAGGTCGCGGCGGAGGTCACCGAGCGCGATGGCCCGGTGACGGCCGAGGAGAGCGTGACGGTCTTCCTGCAGCCGGATCCCCAGCGGGACACGTACTACCAGGTCGCGGCGAACCTCATCGGGACCGTGCTGGATGCCAGAGGGACGGAGGGAGAGGTCGACAGTCGCTGGGACGCGAGGGCACGTGTCGCGGTCCGCACGGGAACGTCATCCTGGACGGTGGAGATGGCCATTCCCTTCGCCGTTCTGGGGGGGGCGCCGGGTGCGGGGGCGGAGTGGCGGGGCAACGTCTGCCGCAACAACCGGGCTCACGGCGAGCGTTCCTGCTGGTCAGCGACGGCGCATGGGTCCCCTGTTCCCGGCCGTTTCGGGCGTATCCGCTTCGGCGGCGCCCCGCTGCTGGCCCTGCGTAGCGTCGTCCTACCCAGGGCCCAGGAGGGGACGGCCGCCCTAACCGCCACCCTCGCCAACGCCACGGAGGCGCCGTTGTCCGCCACGATCCACCTCATCGCCCGCTATGGCGACGGCCCTCCGCTCTCCTGGCCGGCTGCCGTCACGCTGGCGCCGGGGGAGACCCGGGTGGTCCAATGCGAGGGGATCCTGACCCTCGACAACCAGGCGTTCCGGCTCGATGCGATCGATGCCAAGGCGGATTCGGTGCTCTGTTTCCGCAGCAATCGGCTGCGCGTGGAACCGGACCGGGAGTACGATGTTTCGGCGCTGGTTCGGACGGCCGACCTGATCCAGGGCCGGCGGCCCCTGGCGCTCTCCATCAGCAGTTACGACACCGCGGGCCAAGCGATCCGGACCTACGAAACGATCCTGACCGTTCCCGAGGGCAGCGGGGACTGGCAGCGCCTCACCGGCACCTGGCGCAGTCCCGCGAATGCCGACACCATTCTGCTCTGGTTCGTCAAGTGGGGCGGGTCGGGGGTGAAGGGGACCGTGCTGGTCGACGACCTATTCCTGGGGCTCCGCGGCAGCCTCCGCAACCTGGTGCCGAATGGGGCCCTCGACAGCAACGAGTACCGGGAGTTCCGGCCCTGGGAGGTGGTCCTGCCGCGCGCCGCGAGCTATCCCCGCGAGCCTCGCGTCACCATGCTGGCGGAGGTGGCGGCCGTGGACGGCGCCCTTCTGGCCCGTTCCGCGGCGCGGACCACGGAGCTGGCCCCGAACGCGACCGCCATCGACAGCAGCCTGGTGCTCTGTGCTTCCCGGACCGAGACGGGGAACATGCATGTTCTGCGCGAACTGCACGTCGCTGCCAACGGCTATCTGAGCCTGCCTCTGGTGCTGCGCAGCGGCATGCGGGAGCAGTTGGACGCCTGCACGGTTATCATGGAGATGCCGGCCTGCATGCGCCTGATCGACCCCCATCCCGCCGGCGCCATCACCGCTCTGTCCACGGGCGACGAGGGCCGCCGTCGCTACGAGGTGGTGTTCGACAGGGACCGCATCAGCCCCGCAAGGGTGGACATCGCCAGCACCCGGACCAACTACCTGATCCTGGTCTGCGACTGGATGCCGCAGGGGGACCGGCCCGAATTCCTTACCATCCAGGCCGCCGCCGGCGAACACCAGGAGCTTCCCCGGCAGTACCCCCTCCACATCCTGCCCCCGCTGCAGTGGAAACGCCCCCGCAATGCCCTCATCAAGAACTGGGCCTGCAGCAGCTTCTACCGTCCCCTTCAGCGCCTGAACGAGGCCATGCGGGAGGCCGTATTCCTCACCTGGCGCCAGGCGGGGTTCAACGCCATCGGCTCCGTCGCCACCCATGCCGTGGCGGAGAGATACGGGTTCCTGCTGCGCGGACACCTGCCCAGTGTCCCCGGCGGGAGCAACTTCCCGGGTGGAGCCGAGTTCCTTTCCGCGCATCCCGAGGCCCGGGCGGTTGCCTTCGACGGCACGGCCCGCGAGACGCACTTCTGCCCCACCTTCTTCCTGAGCGACCGGAATCCCCACTTCGCCGAAATCGATGCCTACCTGGCCGAACAGGCATGCCGGCACGACATCCTCGACTGGGATCTCGAAGTGCCCGTGCTGCGCGATACCTCGGTCTGCCTCTGCGAACGCTGCCTCGCCGAATTGCGCCAACGACCCGATCTCCCCGACGAAGCCACACTGACCGCCGAGAGCCTCCGGAATGCCTACCGGGAGGCGTTCACCGACTTCCGCTGCCGGCAGAACGCCGCCATTGCCGCCCGCTACCGGCGGGCCATCAAGGCCGCCAATCCCGATGCCATCCTGAGCGTGTACTCCGGCTACCAGGGCGACACCCGTTGGCGTTACGGGGTGGACTGGCAACCCATGGCCGCGGCCGCCGACCTGGTCTGGGCCGGCTACGGCCGCCCTGTCGAGGGGATTCGCGCCACTCACGCCGCGCTGGGCGGCAAACCCTTCCTCTGCGGCGAGCTGGCCTGGTTCGGCACCCATCCCTACGACTGCGGCAATTGCAGGGTCGTGTTCTTTCGTCGTCTGACCGACGGCGGCGCGGGCATCATGGCCTACTTCAACTGGATCGTGGACGGACGGTTCTACGCGGCCATCTCGGACGTGGCCGGGGTGGTGGCCGACCACGAGGCCTTCTTCGGCTTCGACTGGGTGGGGGAGGGTCGGGAGCGGACGCTCTGGGGGCGATGGCGTCGGGATGACGCGCTGGTCCGCCTCGATGGGGAAGCGGGTCATGCCGATCTGGCCGTGCTGCTGGCGGGGGAGGAACAACTCGTCTTCGTCTTCAACGAGGGCAGGGAGGCAAGGACGCGGGACATCGCCTGTTCCCGCTGGGATGCTGAAACCGTCGCGGTCGAGTACTTCACCAAGGCAGTCTACCGGCAGGCTGAGATCCGTCTGGACATTACCCCCCGCGATCTGCGCATCCTCCACGTCGCCAAGCGGATGCCCGCCGCCACGGTCGGGTCCCCCATCCTCCTGGCGCCCGCGGAAGACCTCCCTGTAGGCGGCTGCCGCCCCCTCGTCGCCTGGCAGGGGACAGGCACCCACCCCGGTGCACAGCGTTTCATCGTCGAAGTCTCCCCCGACGCGTCCTTCCCCGCGGGGGCCACCCAGACCGCCACGGACCTCCCACGCACCAGCTGGGCGCCGGAGTCCCCGCTGCAGCCCGCTGCGCGCTGTTTCGTCCGGGTCCGGGGCGTGGACGTGGTGACGGGGGCGGCCGGGCCGCCGAGCGAGGCCCGCGGGTTCCTGGTGCCCACCTTCCACGAGGTCCGTGGCGCCCCGGCGGCCTTCAGCCCGGACGGTGACGGCAGGAGGGACGTCTTCACC